>CANGMZ010000045.1 GCA_947454715.1 Chitinophagaceae bacterium | reverse complement strand
CTTCTTGTGCATATTTCATTGCCTGAGCTGCATCAGATTTCCCCAGTAGAATAGACATCTGGAGCAGTATGTCAGCCTGGCTTTCAGACATTTTTTGCTCTGTCGCAATAGCTAAGCCTTTTTTAAGGTAATCCATAGCCGTTTTGGTATCACCCATGTCATTGTAGTAGTTGCCCAGATACAATAGACTTTCCACATGCGATGCGATGAACTGTGGCTGATCACTAATTTTTACATTTTCCAGAAAATATTCCAGTGCCTTAGATTGATTGTCTTTCATGGCATATTGAATGCCAATGTAGTTGTAAAGCGATATGGTAAAATCGGAAATTGGTGTTTTTTTGCTGATTGCTTCTGCTATTGACAGGTATTTTGCAGAATTTGTAGTGTCGCCGCTTTGTAAATACAGGCATCCGATATTCATATTAGTGACCATGCTGCCCGGCAGATCGGTTTTTATACTGTCATATATTTTTAGTGCTTTTAGAAAATGCGATAATGCCAGTTCATTATTACCAAGTGTAGCCTCTATAGCCCCGATACTATTATTCATAGCAGCGATACCATTAGGTTTATTCAGCTCCAGATAAATTTTTAATGCATAAGCTATTCGCTCCTTAGCAATTTCTACCCTGCCTTGAGATTGGTCCATTCTGCCCAATTGTTCTATCATGTGGGCTTCGCCAAGCAGGTTTTTGTCAGTTATGGCACGTTGCAATCCCTGCTCTGCATAATAGTATGCAGAATCAATATTGATAGATTTGTAATAATGAATCAGTTTCTCATAAGCAGCTACTCGCTGAGAATCAGACTTTGCATTTGCAATGTCAGCTTGCAACTGATTGATATTCTGTGCATTACAAAGTGTCGGCAAGAAAAAAGAACATGTAAAAAATAATATGAGGTATTTTTTTAAGATGCTAAATCTCATACGCACAGTGCTTTCTATGGTCTAATAATGGTGTAAATGTAAAAAGAGTAACTTAATACAAGGTAGGTATATAATGCCACTTGTGTATGTAAATGTGATAAATGTGAATTACTTGCGTTTGTTAGGTAATTAGGTGTGCCGTTCAACTTAAAAATTTTAATTAGTCCCGAAAATCAAATAGTTTCGCTTTTTTAAAGGACTTAAATATGAATACTGTTCGCCATAATTGGACTAAAGAAGAAATAAAAGCTATCTACGAACGCCCGCTCATGTCATTGGTATTGGAAGCTGCAAATGTGCATGCTCAAAACCATGTTTTCGGGGAGGTGCAGATCAGCAGTCTTCTTTCTATAAAGACAGGTGGTTGTTCTGAAGACTGCGCATACTGCCCGCAGGCAGCCCGCTACAATACCGGTGTTAATGTGCAGGCATTAATGAAAACCAGCGAAGTTGTTGAGGCTGCAAAAAATGCAAAAGCAGGTGGTGCATCTCGTTTTTGTATGGGTGCTGCATGGAGAGAAGTAAGAGATAACCGTGATTTTGATCGTGTACTTGAAATGGTGAAAGCCGTTAATACGCTTGAAATGGAAGTGTGCTGCACATTGGGTATGCTCACCGACTATCAGGCTGAAAAGTTGGCTGAAGCCGGTCTGTATGCATATAATCACAATGTAGATACATCTGAAGAACACTATTCTGAAGTTATCACTACCCGCACTTACGATGACAGGTTACAAACTTTGTCTAATGTAAGAAAAGCAGGTATCTCTGTTTGCAGTGGTGGTATCATTGGCCTTGGTGAAAAAGAAGCTGATCGTGTAGGTATGTTGCTTACTTTGGCAAATCTTCCTGAGCATCCTGAATCTGTGCCAATTAATACTTTGGTGCCTGTAGCCGGTACACCATTGGGTGAAAACAGCAAAGTGCCATTCGATGAATTGGTGCGCATGATTGCTACTGCGCGTATTGTTATGCCTAAGTCAGCAGTGCGTTTATCAGCAGGTCGTTTGGCATTGTCTGTTGCAGAGCAGGCTATGTGCTTTATGGCAGGTGCTAATTCAATATTTGCAGGTGATAAACTATTGACTACCCCGAATCCTGAGTTTAACAGCGATATGCAGATGTTCCAGGTTTTGGGTTTGACACCAAAGGCTGCATTTACAGATCCTAATCCTAGAGCCCAAAAGAAAGCAATGGAGAATGAGCCTGCTTAATGAATTGTTAGCAGATAAACTCAAAGAAAGAGAACTTAATGGTAACCTACGCAAGCTCTCTTGCAGTAGAGCTAACGTCGATTTTTTTTCTAATGATTATCTGGGACTTTCAACACAAGGCACATTAAATAAACTAATTGAGGAAACTTATACTGAAGCAGGCGGCACCGGTTCTACCGGCTCCCGCCTGCTTTCCGGTAATAATACGGAGGCGGAGGCTTTAGAACAGACTATAGCCTCATTTCATCATGCAGAGGCAGCACTGCTTTATAATTCGGGTTATGATGCCAACATTGGGCTTATTGCCGCAATTGCACTCAAGCATACGACAATACTTTATGATGAACTTTGCCATGCCAGCATAATTGATGGTGTTCGGTTAAGCATCACTCCCAACAAATACAAATTTGCTCATAACGACATTGCTGACCTGTCAGAAAAAATGACCCGATATAGGGATCGAGGACCTATCATCGTTATTACGGAATCCGTTTTTTCAATGGATGGCGATACTGCACATCTTGAATTGATTGCAGCCCTTTGCCGGGTGAATGATGCGCAGTTGATTGTAGATGAGGCACATGCAACAGGTGTTTTCGGTAGCAAAGGGCAGGGCTTAGTTGCTGCATTAGGCTTGGAAGATCAGGTGTTTGCAAGGGTGCATACTTATGGTAAAGCAATGGGATGTCATGGTGCTGCGGTAGTTGGTAGTCAATTATTAAAACAATACCTCATCAATTACTCTCGTTCATTTATATATACAACAGCATTGCCGGTTCATTCTATCAGGGCAATTGCTTGCGCATATCAATATCTCTCTGCACCAGATTTTTCTGCACAGCCACTGCATGAGCTTATCGCATATTTCAGGCATTGTGTCACTGAGCGAAATATCTCAGGTTTTGTAGAAAGTATGAGTCCGGTTCAGGCATTGATTACAGGTAGTAATGAGTCCGGCATAGCACTGGCAACAAAGTTGCAGGCAGCAGGTTTACAGGTAAAAGCAATTCTTAGCCCAACTGTTTCTGCGGGAGCTGAACGACTGCGGGTTTGCCTTCATTCCTTTAATACTACTGAACAGATAGATGTGTTGATGAATGTGTTAGGGTCGTAATATTTAATATATTTCATCCATAGCCCCTCATTATGAGTATAATTTTTGTATTATTGTACTTAAATTCTTTTATTCAGGGCAATAATGTTGCTTTGAAGATAGTTTTTTTTATTTTTAAGGCTGAGATCTAATAAAATATGACTGTCATACAGATGTATGATGGTCCAAACAGTACAAGTATGAAACTAGATTTGGGTTCAGATAATGAGCAGACAGTAGAAGCAGGCGTGATGCACGATGTATCTCGCCGTCGTTTTCTGCAGTTTGCAGGAGGTATAGCAGGTGCAGGTTTGATTGTTTCTTCATGCCGCAAAACACCTCCTGATACACAGTTTATTGGCAGAGATGACACCGCACTCATGAACTATCTTTATATAGTGGAGATGGTGTTGACTGCTTTTTATACACAGGCTAACAATACGCAGTATTACGGTCTGACAGAAAGTGAACTACAGTTACTGGCTGATCTTCGCGATCACCAGTATGCTCATAGAGAGTTGCTGAAGAAAATACTTGGCGGTAATGCAATCAATAAGGTGGTGGTAGATCTTTCTCCGGTAACCTTTGCAGATCGTAATAACACATTGACGAACGCAATATTCCTTGAAGACTTAGCTGTAGCAGCATACAATGGTGTAGCAAAGCATTTTGCTGATACTTCTTTTGTATTGCTTACTGCTAAAATGGGTACTGTGCAGGCGCGTCATGCCGCTTATGCTCGCGATATTTTGTCAGCAAATACATTTGCTGACAGCACCGTTGTTGGGCTAAACGGATTGGATAGGGCAATGTCGCCACAGGCTGTTATGGCTGCGTTGGCTCCATTTATTCAAACCAAACTCGACTACACTACTTTACCTGCCTAAAAACAGGTATTTTTTACAAACAGAGAAAGGCAATATACAAGTGCCGATTCTTAACAAGTAATTGCAAAAGATCATGAACTTCAATAATATTCTGCAGGAAATTGAAAAAGCCGACCCTGAGGTATATGAAAAGCTGAGCGGGCGTCGCCATATACTTAAAAGCTTCGGCTCTAAAGTAGCATTGGCTGCATTGCCACTGGCGTTAGGGTCTATGTTCAAAAAAGCTTACGGTAAAACTACAGATTCCGTAATCAGTTCCCTTCAGTTCGCATTGGAGCTGGAATATTTTGAATATAATTTCTATCATACTGCTAATAACACAGGTTCTAATACAACCAATACGCTTATTCCTGCTGCTGATAGAGCCGGTTTTCTTTTGGTAGAAAATGAAGAAAAAGCACATATAAACTTCCTTCGTACTACTATTGATACATTGGGAGCTGTACCTTTTACGCCTAATTATTACACAGGAGATCCTATTACAGGAAACCCATATAGTCCGGCATCTTACGATTTTACTGCACACAGTACTTTTGGTACGTTCAGCGATTACGGTTCATTCCTCGATTTGGCAATAGCTTTTGAAGATACCGGCATTCGTGCATATCAGGGGCAAATACCTAATTTGTTGGCAAATGACAATGATATCCTTACTCAGGTATTGCAGTTGAGTTCGGTTGAAGCACGCCATGCATCTTTTGCTCGTTTGGTACGTCGTTTTTATAATACAGCTACATTTCAGATTGGTACAAAGCCATGGATTACGACTAACTTCCCTCCGGCGGTTCCATTACAGCCGAACTACATGGGTGAGGATAACACGGTTCAAAGAGGCGTAGATATCACATCATTAACCGGTTATACAGG
Source organism: Chitinophagaceae bacterium (assembly GCA_947454715.1). Classification (GTDB taxonomy): domain Bacteria; phylum Bacteroidota; class Bacteroidia; order Chitinophagales; family Chitinophagaceae; genus Flavipsychrobacter. Next base: position 19,635 of record CANGMZ010000045.1, on the reverse strand, counting down.
TACAATATCTAATTCTGCAGCAACCGAAGCATTTGATGAGCCAATGGATAAGGCTACGGTTACTTCACTACTTGCTCAGTTTAAGCTTTAATAAAAAATAAATAGTATACATTGAAAGGTTGCAGCAATGCAACCTTTTTGTTGTGGTTAAGATTATGGAAAATATTCCTCTATCTGGAGATTATGTAAACTATTGATCGTCGCATATAAATATATGTTTCAGTATTTTATATAGTATAAATCATAAGCACTCGTTAAAGAGTTGTAAATACGCTGTTTTCTTTGCTAAAATTAGCTTTTAGAAGTACCTTTGGTCCGAAATTTGTAACCAATTAATAAAACATAATCTTATGAAATCATTTCGTCTAATTGCGCTGAGCGCGCTTATCACCATCGGTTCTTTGGTATCAGTTATTTACACATCTTGCAGCAAAGATGAGTGCAAGAGTGTTACATGTCTTAACGGTGGTACTTGCAGTGGCGGTACATGTACTTGCCCTACCGGTTACACTGGTGCTGATTGCGGTACTAAAGTAGTTTGTTCTCTTGGTTATATAGGTGCTGATTGCAAAACGCATGCTTTCATCGGTACTTGGACTGGAACTGACGTTTGTTCTCCTACAGGTTCATATAATGTAACTATTTCTTTGGCTGCATCTAGCACAGATACTACTAAGGTGTTGATCAACAACCCAGGTGGTTTTGGTACTAACAATACTATCACTGGTACTTTGAGCGGTGATGCAAGAACAATCACTTACACTAACCAGATTGTTAACTCTTCTACTGCAACTCCTGATACACTTTCTGGTACAATGACTTTGTCAGATTCTACTCACTTCGCACATAGCTATGTTGCTAAGGAAGGTACAAACTACACTTGCAGCGGCAACTATACTAAGCAATAATTCAGATTATTAATATTCATACGAGAGGGTTGCATTTTGCAACCCTTTTTTGTGCCTCTATCTTTTGAATTGGTATTATTGAAATGTGTGGATAGGTGTTCCTCAGGTTCATCAAATACATAAATACGGTATTGAAAGAGTACTAAGATTGGCATGCATACCAGTATAATGAAAGAAGCCACTGCAGAATTCTGCAGTGGCTTCTTTCATTATTAAAAACTTGTTTTATTAATGAGCACCCGGACGTGGGTTTGGTTTTGGAGTTGGAGCAGCAGGTGCTGGAGCCGGAGCAGCAGCAGCTGGCTTTGTAGTGTGGTGAGCTGGAGTAGCTTTTTTAGGTTCTGCTTTTTCAGCAGCAGCCTTAGCAGCTTCCATAGAGTCAGCCTGTGCTTTAGCAGCAGCAGCTATCTTAGCATCATTTTCAGCCTTCATAGCAGCTTCTTTTGCAGCTGATGCAGCGTTTGCAGCTGAGTCAACTTTAGCCTGAGTAGCAGCAGCATTTTCAGCAGCTTTTTCATTGCCACCGCAAGAAGCGAACATTATCGCTGAACCTGCAAGAAATAAGAAAGTTTTTTTCATATTATTTGTTTTTTATTGGTGCAAAATTATAGTTATTAATTGAAACACTCTACTAATAGTAGCATATTTTTATTGTTAAAGATGTTACTTACTTATCTCTGTCTGCACCATCATCACTTTTATCTGCATTGTCTGTTTCGGGGCAGCCGTGGTTTTTCCATGTTCCCATATCTTCAGGGCATCTGTCTTTTTTATCTGATACATGGTCGCCATCTCGGTCCTTGATGTGTTTCTTATGGAAAGGAACAAAACCACCTACATAAAAATTCATTCCATATTGATGTGAAATCAGGGATAGCATATCATCACTACCAACAAAGAAGCCATAAGCCCTGAATCCGAGACCCATTTTCATGCTTTCAGACAACATGCTATATGTAATAGGCACTGCCACACTGTATCTGCGGGTATCGTATCTCGGTGTAACCGTGATTTGATTGTAGAAAGAATTGCCGTAATTATTTCTGTTGACTACATTATTAAAGTAAGTGGCATTTACATACACATTTCTCCATGCATGGTAGTCAGCACTTAAAATAAGTGTAGTAGGCATGTGCAAGGTATTCTTAGATTTACCGGTATCAACCGTAAAGCCTTGTTGTGCAGCATAACTTCTGAAGTCGTTGTAGTTCTTTACATTATTTATCAGTCCTTGCCCGGTTAGGTAGCCATTACCTTTTACGTTTACAGTAAAGTTGTTATTGCTATTGTAGTTTATGGTACCCAGGTCAGTGACAGATGCTGAAATGCGCAATTTATATCTGTTGATTGTTTGGTCGGCAACATTTTTTTTCCCGTCCATTTCAAAGCTGGTTGCTTCCGGGTTTTCGATATAGTCATATACTACACCTATGTCTCCACCCATTCCGCTACCACTTTTACTGTTCACTAACTGATCAAAGATATTGTTCTGTCCAATACCGTTCGACAAAGAACTGTTCGTGCCTAACAGATTGCTAGAGTATTGTATGTCTGTGTTATTAGCATAAACAGAATCTTTTCCGGCTGTGTAATGTAGGTCAAGATTATTTCCTTTTAATCCTAAGTAGCCAATCCCGTTCAGGTAACGTAGTGTAATGCCTGCTTTTATCTGATGCTTTCCTTGTTCCAATAATACTACACCATAGGTTACTGCGGCTTCTGCCCACACATGACCGGTCCAGTTAAAGTTCTGAGATACCAAATCTATATTGCCACTCGATGTATAATTTGCATCAGTAATGGTTCTGTATAGCGACTGATTAAAATTATTGAATTGGTTCATAGCACGAACTCTGGTAGAAAAACCAATGCTGTGTTTATGATTAATGGCTAACATAAACCCCGGGCCTCTTAACTCTGCAGAAGGAGCTACTAAGCTAAAATTGCTCTTATTAGAAAATGTGAATACATCATTCACATTGGTGCTGTTGCCATTTACAAATCGGTTAAGTCCCCCAACTGTGTTAAGTTTCCCTAAATTGTTATCTACGCCTACATTGAAGTTGAAAAGATCTATTACCAGTCTGTCGCGGTTATCCGCAATATTAGCCGGGTTAAGATACACACTGCTCATCCCTGCCCAGTTACCTGTAGCAATACCCATGTATCTCTGCGCTTTAGCAGAAAACGTGACAGAGAAAATGCCCAAAGCAAGTATAACTTTCTTCATGAAGTGTTGATTTTATACCGCTTGAGGCAGTATATATAATACGCTAAAGTAATAAAATTTGCTAATACTATTGTAGTAAAAGCCCTTGCAGACAGTAGTTTGGCCTATTATTTTTTAATTACTATAAGGCTATAAGCAAATTCTATGCTATTAATTACGTGTATGTACATACATTTGTATCAACAAAACAAACAAAGAAATGAAAAAAGGTACATTATTGATCGCGCTTTTAGCGCTTACGTTAGGTGCAAATGCACAAACAAAAACTAAAGCAACTACTAAGGCTGCTACTAAAACTACTAAGACACCAGCTCCTGCAGCAGTGCCAACAAAGTGGAAAGCTGATGCAACACACTCTTCAGTAAAATTCACAGTTTCTCACCTTGCAGTATCTGAGGTTGATGGTAGCTTCAAAGTTTACGATGGTTCTATAGATGCACCGGCTACAGGTTTCGCAGGTGCTCAGATCAATTTCAATGTTGACGTGAACAGCATCAACACTGATAATGAAATGCGCGATAAGCACTTGAAGAGCGATGATTTCTTCAATGCTGAGAAGTTCCCTAAAATGACTTTTGTAAGCACTTCATTTAAGCAAGTTAAGCCAAACGTATACGTTTTGGAAGGTAACCTGACTATCCGCGATGTAACTAAGAAAGTTACTTTCAATGTAACTAACGGTGGTACAGTTAAGGATCCATACGGTAACATTAAGGCTGGTTTCAAAGCAACAGGTAAAATAAGCCGTAAAGCTTATGGTTTGAAGTGGAGCGCATTAACTGAAGCGGGTGGTGCTGTAGTAGGTGACGAAGTAAGCATGATTCTTAGCCTTGAGTTTGCTCAGCAGAAGTAATCAATAAAATGAATGGTTTTATATTGAGTTGAGGTTGAAAGAGAGAGGCGGTCCTGATGGGCCGCCTCTATTGTTTACAAAGAATGTGATGATTGTTCAGGCATTAACCCTTTACTCCCATTTCATTCAAAACAGGAACTACAAAATCAGCCAGCTCCTTTACATAGGCAGGAGAAAGATCAAAGCTGATACCGGCAGTTGCATAAAGTTCTTTCAGTGTCTTAGTATAGCCAAGACTTAATGCTGCCATATAATTGTCCAGAGCTTGCTCTTTATTGTTTCTGTATTGACGCCACATAGCAATAGCCCCAAACTGAGCAATACCATATTCTATATAATAGAACGGCACCTCGAATAAGTGCAATTGTTTCTGCCATGAGTGCGCACGATATTCTTCAAAACCGGTCCAGTCAACAATACCCGTTGAGAATTCATTAAGAATCGCTAACCATGCAGCTTCACGTTCTTCGTTTGTATGGCCTGCATGTGTATATATCCAATGTTGGAATTTATCGATAGTCGCTATCCATGGTAATACACTGATGACACGCTCCATCTCTTCGAGGCGGGCACGATCTAATTCTTTACTATCTGAGAAGAATACATCCCAATGTTCCATAGTGAACAGCTCCATGCTCATACTTGCCAGTTCTGCTATCTCCATAGGGTATTCCTTAAATGCAGATAGTGGCAGATGGTGAGAAAGGAAAGAATGCACAGCATGTCCGCCTTCATGCATCATTGTAATAACATCGCCCATTGTTCCTGCAGCATTCATAAAAATGAATGGCACGCCTGTTTCTGCCAACGGACAATTATAGCCACCCGGCGCCTTGCCTTTGCGACTTTCCAGATCCATGCGTTGCATTTGTTGCATAGTCTTAAGGCAACCACTGAAATATGGGCGTAATTTGCTGAATACTTCTACCGCCTTATCGCTCAATTCTTTACCTGTATGAAATGGCTGTAATGGTTGTGTTCCGGCAGGTTCTGCATCAGCATCCCATGGTTTCATTACATCTAATCCCAATCTGCTTTTACGGAAATTGGTCAACATTGCCTGTAGTGGTAATATATGCTCCTTAACTGCTGCATGGAATGCAAAACAATCTTCTATTGTATAGTCAAATCTGCCGAGCTCTCGGAATTTGTAATCTCTGTAGTTTTCGAAACCTGCATTTTTTGCTATCTGTTGACGTAAATCTATCAGGGTGTTGAAAAGGTCATTGAGTTTGTCCTTGTCTTGCAGGCGACGGGCAGCCATTTTGGTGAAGGCAGCTTCACGAACTGAACGATCAGGATTGTGAAGGAATTTTGCAGCTTGCTGCATAGTGTATTCTTTGCCATCCATCTCAATGCCCATTGCTCCTGATATGACACCAAATTGTTGGGCCTGTATGCTCATATCTGCCTGCAATTGCACATTTTCTTCCCTATATAGTTTTATAGAATTACCTACACTACGTAGATAAGGGAAATATATTGTTGTGTCCAGCTCAGCAGAGAAAGGACATGCCAACAATTTTTTATTGAGCTCAAATGCGTAGGGCTTCATTTTAGGCTCTATTTCCATACAGAAAAATGTAAAAGCCTCTTCATACGCTTTATTGTTGGTGTCGCAGGTCATATTGATCTGTCTCCAGCAAGCATCTTCACTAATTACGGCTTCTAATTCGCTGATATCGCGTAGCCACTGTTCTAAAGCTGCTTTTGTATCTAATGGGCGTGCAATCAAATCATCGAATGATGGTTGTAATGATTCCCAATCAGTAACTTTAAAATCTTCGGTTAAAAAGGTTCTTTTTATTTTTTCTATCGGTGTGAATTGATCACTCATATTATTTACGTTTCTGAACTGCAAATTACAATAGCATTCCTTAAAAATGATGACTATAAACGTTAAGAATTGAAATTGAGTCAAGCAATAATTTATGAATGTTCACCCTAAAGAAGCATTTGTCTGATCAATGCGCATTTCTATTAACTAAATGTCATGGAATAGCATTTATGTACATATATAAGTATTATTTATTCTAAATCAATTTTCAAATTATTCAAAATAGTAGTGAGTATTAGTTTTTGTAAGTGATTGATTATTAATTATTTGAGTTATGTATTGGCATTAATATACAATACATAGAAAAAATTAACAGTTAAAAGGCGAGACACCATTTTTTTAGTCCGAAAGCAATTATTACTTTTGCAGAAGTTGTGAATTTAATGGGTTAGTAAGTAAGAGCTGCTGGATTCCTCCGGCGGCTCTCATTTTTTAATACCATATCAGCCCTCCTACAATTTCATCATCGTCAGTTATTATTTTTAGAAACGGAATGTAAATCATACCAATTACATCCTGTTCGTGCAATGCCAATCACATAGTAATACTCGTAACTTCGCAAGTATATGGCAAAGACTAAAACTGCTTTTTTCTGTCAATCATGTGGATATGAAACACCCAAGTGGACCGGTAAGTGCCCATCCTGCAATGGCTGGAATACTTTTGTAGAAGAAGTAGTGCAACGTGAGGATAAAGGCAAAGCAGCAGTGTCGTGGGATGATGATAAGAAAGAGAACAATAAGGCACATAAGCTCGATGATATTGTTCAGATAGAATTGCCTAGAATGATAGCACCTGACCCTGAACTCAACAGAGTGCTTGGTGGAGGCTTGGTGCCAGGGTCGGTAATATTGGTTGCCGGTGAACCGGGAATCGGTAAGTCAACCTTGTTTTTGCAGGTGGGTATTTTGTGGAACAATATCACAACACTCTATGTATCGGGTGAGGAGAGTGCACAACAAATAAAATTACGTGCGGAGCGCATAGGTCATAAAAACAATAACCTTTACTTGCTTACAGCAACTGATACTGCAACCATATTTGCAGAGGTGAAGAAAGTAAAACCGCAAATGTTGATTATCGACTCTATTCAAACCCTGGAGTCTGCTTATGTAGAATCTGCAGCCGGTAGTGTGTCTCAGGTGCGTGAATGTGCTGCTGAGTTACAGCGTTTTGCAAAGGCCAGTAATATTCCGGTATTCATTATTGGTCATATCACAAAAGAGGGTTCAATAGCAGGACCTAAGGTGTTGGAACATATTGTTGATACGGTATTGCAGTTTGAAGGAGACAGGCATTATGCTTATCGTATACTGCGTACATTAAAAAACCGTTTCGGACCAACATCTGAACTGGGAATTTATGAAATGGTAGCACAAGGTATGCGGCCGGTCATTAACCCTTCTGAAATATTATTGTCACAACACGAAGAGCCACTGAGTGGTATAGCAATAGCTTCCACTATGGAGGGGCTCCGACCAATGATGATAGAAGTGCAGGCATTGGTGACACAGGCAGTATATGGTAATCCGCAGCGCACAGTAAGTGGTCTCGACCCCCGCAGGTTACAACTATTACTTGCAGTATTAGAAAAAAGAGGTGGTTTTCATTTTGGTGCCAAGGATGTGTTTGTCAATATAGCCGGAGGGTTGAAGATAGAAGACCCATCTATAGAGTTGGCATTGGTATGTGCACTATTGTCTTCTTATGAAGACAAGGCACTACCTAATAATATATGTCTGGTTGGTGAAATTGGTTTGAGTGGAGAGATACGGGCAATAAATAGAATAGATCAGCGCATAGCTGAAGCAGATAAGCTGGGTATGGATGTGATATTTATTCCTAAAGCCAATATGAAGGGGCTGGACCTTAAAAACTTTAAGATTGAGATTAAAACAGTGAATAAGGTAGAAGATGTTTATAAGATGTTGTTTTAGAGATAATTGTGAGAGAAATGTTAAAGACTTGAAAAGCAATCTGCTATTAAAATCTATATAGCACATTGGCTCGTTTATTATAACACCACCAATATTGGTAAACAATTAATCATCTTGTTTTATGCGATCAGCAACACTATTAATCTTGTATGTTTTCAGCACAATGCTTATGAGCAGTTGCGCCAATGCGCAATCGAAATCAGCAATGGTAAACCATAAAAGTAATAAATACTATTCCCGAACCGACACTACTCGTCTTCATGTAAGTAATGCGGAGTGGAAGAAAATATTACCTGCAGATGTTTATGAGATATCCAGACTAAAAGGAACGGAGTACGCATTTAGTGGTAAGTATTATAAGACAGATACGAAGGGTACATACTACTGTGTAGCATGTGGCAATCCGCTTTTTCGTTCTACTGATAAATTTGAAAGTAGTTGTGGGTGGCCAAGTTTTTTCGAAAGCATTCGCCCCAATAGTGCTACCTATTCTCCCGATGACAGTCATGGTATGCAACGCACAGAAGTTACCTGTACACGTTGCGGTGGTCATTTGGGTCATCTTTTCGATGACGGCCCACCACCAACATACAAGCGTTTTTGTATGAATTCATTGGTATTGGAATTTGAGCCCGATGTGAAGTAAATGGGTGCGGTATTGCTAGTTATATTTTGTTACCTCTAGCTTTCAACAATAAATAAAAAGGAAGAAGCACCGCTTCTTCCTTTTGTGTTTTCAAAGGTGTATTATTTTAGTGCTGAATAGTTGCCTTTGTAGTCATTTCCATGCCGTCGGCATTATGTAGTTTCACAATATAGATGCCTGCTGGCAAGTTCTGCGTATTTATAGTCACCATGCCGTTTGCGCTGCTTCCGTTGTATAGTACACGTCCCAGCATATCAGTCAAGGAGATAACAAAATCAGAATGATCGTCGCTACTGGCAAATAAAGTATTGTTAGCAGGGTTAGGATATACCTGAGCACTCAATATTTTATGAGTGACATTATTCACCACAGTCGGTATTGCAATTGTATTTAATACTCGGTTTGTTTCAACACCCGGATTGTAATCAAAGAAAATGTTAGCACGGTTATAGATTTGGGTGCCAGGTGCCAGCCCCTTTTTAGGCAAGACATTATAGGTAACACTGCCTATGCTGCCATTGGGGTTGCTCATGCTATCGGGGAGGTTTATGTTGTTGAATCTGAATTTCAGTAAGTTACCTTCCTGATACATTTCTACCGGATTACTTGATGCCATGATGTGTACAGTGCGTAAATCGAGATTAGCACTAGTTGTATCTATGACAGTAATATTGTGAGCAGCAGCAGTTCCGGTATTTTGGAAATGGATAGTATAGGTGAGTTCTGCACTATTGTTAATATACCCCGGCGCGCCATATCCCTGAGGTGAAACAGCTACTTCGTTTGGATCCCATGAAGCGGAAACGATACGGGAGAATACACGGGTATTATTGCTCATGTCGGGGTCAGGGAAAGAAGTAGCAGTTGCGTTAACTGTACAAAACACAGTGTCGCCTATGGTTACTCCTGAATCTGTGTATACCTTAATTCTTGGGTAAGCATAGAATGGACCACCTGTTGTAGATATATTCCATGTAAATGTGCTACCGGATATTGACGTAGGCGGTACTGATGCAATTCCTGTATAATGCAAATGAGGATCAAGGTTAAGTGTTAGGGTAGTCGTAAATGTTTCGCAAGTATATGCCCAATACCACCAAGCATTGCCCGCAATTACCTGAACCCAAGTTGTATCTCCGGGCACAGCTCCATATATGCAGCCACCACTCATTACATCGAAGCTGGTAAGTGTTGCGCAAGTATCAGCAAAATCTTTGTTATAAGTGCTATCTATTACAGTGGTCAATGAATACAAACCACCTGCCGGGCAAGAAGGTGTAACATCTGCGGTTGGTGTTACTGTTAATGGCCAGAAGAGGGTATAAGCGTAAGCGGGGTTAGCCAGTATAGTATAGTTACCGGCAGGTGCTACTACTGAATAATGACCGTTGACGTCTGTCCAGTCATATAAAGTAGTATCCATAAGGGTGTTATTAATAAGGAATATCGGAGCTCCGTAAATTCCCTGCTCGCCTGCATCCTGAATGCAATTATGATTATTATCCAAAAAGAGCTTACCGGTTATCGGGGCACAAGTATCAGTTACGGTAACCGCTCCTGCAGTTGGTGTTGCTGCCCAAAAGCCTGTGGCCCCGCCAGTTGCGGTGACAGAGGCATAAGGAGTGAAAGACCCCGGGAAAGTATAGTTGTGAGAAAAATTATTATACACCCAGTTAGAGTCTGCGAACTTCAAAGTATTACTGGTGCCATCGCCCCAGTTTACATACATAGTTACAGAGTCTCCCAATACAGCAGTACCTGTAAGATCTGCTTCAACTGTAATCACATAAGTTGCCGGCAGTACACATGAACTTGTTGTCATTCCTGAGCTGAGGATGTTTACTGTTACTGCTGAGAACTGTGCCTGAGCTTTTTGCGACCCAAGCAGAGCTGTCAGTGCCACAAAGATGGTGGACAGGATAAGGCGAATTTGTTTCATAAAATTGTATTTAGTGGTTATGTTAGTTTTGTGTTTGTCAGCTATAAAGACATAAATTGTTAAATTATAGTTGGGTGTAATAAGACAATTATTGAGCCATATCACTGATATCACTGACCTTCTCTATAACCCTAATCGTTAATATTATGGTGCTTATGATGTATTGGGGACTATAATAACTTACCTTTGCAACATTATTTAATGCTGTGTTCCTTTCTGGGGTCGGTTCAATTAATTTATTTTCGCAGTTACATCCGGTTATTTACCGATTGCGTTATACTCTTTTTGCTAGCTGACAGTTCCTGTACAATTACGGGAAATAAATCTGGTCATGCTGCTCAGCGCATTTAACTTTTAATATGACATTTAACGAATTAAACCTGATAGAGCCAATCTTAAAGGCTTTAGAGAACGAGGGTTACACTAACCCTACGCCTATTCAGGAACAGGCAATTCCAATATTGCTGCAAGGAAAAGATCTTTTGGGTTGTGCCCAAACAGGTACAGGAAAAACAGCTGCTTTTGCTATTCCTATTTTACAGACACTGCACAGAGATCATGCGGAGCGTGCACCAAAACTGATTAAAACACTTATACTTACTCCTACTCGCGAGTTGGCTATACAGATAGGTGAAAGCTTTGCTGCTTATGGTAAAGGATTAGGGTTGAGACATACCGTTATCTTTGGTGGTGTGCCACAAGGTGCTCAGGTACAGGCATTACGCAACGGTGTTGAGATTTTGATAGCAACTCCGGGTCGTTTGTTAGATCTGGTTTCGCAGGGATATATCAGTTTTAAAGACATCAGCATATTCGTTTTAGACGAGGCCGATCGTATGCTCGACATGGGCTTTATACACGATGTAAAGAAAGTAGTAGCAAAATTACCTGCCAAAAGGCAAACATTGTTCTTCTCTGCTACAATGCCTACCGAGATTCAGAAGCTGGCAAATACTATTTTGAATAAACCTGAGTTTGTAGAGGTTACTCCTGTATCTACTACAGCTGAAACAGTACAACAGTCGGTATACTTTGTGGATAAGAAAGACAAACGTCAGTTGTTGGCGCATGTACTTACCAACAGAGATATAAAAAGGGTACTTGTATTTACCCGTACCAAGCATGGTGCAGACAAGGTGGTAAAAGATTTGGAGAAGGTGGGTGTGAAGGCAGAAGCTATTCACGGTAACAAATCTCAGAACGCTCGTCAGCGTGCACTGAATAATTTTAAAGATGGCAATATTCGTGCGTTGATAGCTACTGATATTGCTGCGCGCGGTATAGATGTAGACCTTTTGTCGCATGTTATCAACTATGAGATACCGGAAGTTCCAGAAACGTATGTACACCGTATTGGTCGTACCGGTCGTGCAGGAGCAAGTGGTATCGCTATGTCGTTTTGTGATAGCGAGGAAAAGAGCGATTGGAGAAATATCGAAAAGCTGATTGGTATGAAGATTCCTATTGTTGATAAGCACCCTTACCCAATGTCTGCAGAAGGTATGGTACATATCAACCTACCAAAAGGTAAAGATGTTGTACGTCGTCCTAATGCAATTAACTCAGGTGGTTCTGCACCAAAACGCCGTTTCAATCACAGCAATAACAACAACAATACCAGAAAGCCTCTTTAGTTAAGTTATAAGGCTACTCGTAAATACAAATCCCTTTCTGATATCATCTCAGAAAGGGATTTTTTAGTTTTATTGATAATCTATTACCAGGCTTTATCTTTATTGTTCCCGTCCGGCATTCGGCTACCAATATCAAATAGGCGGTATGCCAGCGATTGGGCTGCTTCATCAGATTTCTTCCAGGTGAAGCCTTGCTTTTGCACCAGATAATTACCGTTACGGTCCACTACATAGTAAGTAATGGTTTTCTTGTCTCCGCTTCCTGAGAAGGTAATATAGGCACTGACAGATGGTATACTACTATTTGTAACCCAATTAATATTGTAATCTTTCAGCTTTTTAACTACTGCATTATCTGCTGTTCCACTCACATGCAGCGTCATGTTCATCTGTAAGCCACTGAATGGTACTACCTGTGGGTAGGTCATATATAGTTTATACATCCAGTCGTTTAGATCATTGATATTCTTTAACTCCTTGGCGCATTCTGCTTCCGCCTGATAGAGTCTTGCCATGAACATCTTCTCATATTCCGGTTCTATATCCGGGGTGCGTATCAGTCTATCTAGTTCATTTTTAGCCTCCTGATATTTACCTTGTTTTATTTTCAATCGTGCACTGAACAATTTGAAATACTTACGTATATACTTGCGTTTATCAGTTGCGGCTTCATGCTCAAATCGTTTTACAAAATATTGTGTGCTGTAATCGTGTATCAGATACCATATCTCATCCCACGACACAGTGCTTTCATTTGAAAATAACTTGTAAATCACCCTATCTCTTTCAGGGTTTTGTGCAAATTGGTTGATGATCAGGAACTGCTGCGTATATTTTTCCGCCATCTTACCGGACATGCTCATCAATACTGAAGGGTTGTACCACCAGTTTTTATGTTCAAACTGTTGCATAGCCCATTCTTGCTCCTTATTGATAAGCTTCAATAATTGTATGCTGAATTCATAATGGCTTTGCCCCAGTGTAGTGCCAATATGCACTTCTTTAAAATCTGCGGCACGGTCGGTATATTTCTGAGCTTCTGCTACTTGTCCGTCATATAGCAAACAACGAGCGGCTGCAATATTGTACCATCCGTAACCGGGTGTAGTGCCGGCAGCTTTTATCATATCCTTGGCCAGTTGTATTCCTTCGCGGGGCTTACCTTTATAAATGTTGAGGATAGTGGTGTAGTATGCCCATTCCTGCAGGCGTTTATCACCATTATCTTGTTCTGAGGCTATTTTATATTCTTTTTCTGCAGTTTTGAAATCTCCTATAACTGCTTTGAAAGTAGCATAGTTATTATGTGGTAATCTCCCTGCTTGTCGCATCAAATCAAAATAATATTCGGCAGAATCTATATTGAATGCGTAGCTATATAATATGTTCCGATAATGGTAAACACTCATTTTTTCGCCCTTTTCAACATTGGGCTGAAATTTTTCATTGAGCGGTTTGTTCTTTGCTATTACACGCATGGCAGTGTCCAGATACCTGTTGGCCAATTGTTCATTCTCATCTATAGAGTTGCGTAGGAAATAGTATTTATCATGCGTGTAAAAGCGGTTACGGTGCACTGTCCATGCCATGTAATCATACACATCGAGATAATATTGGTTCTGGAAATTATATCGCTTAACCCTCCTTAGTAAATCAAATACCTTGTCGGGCTGATCTGTATTGCTGTAGCAATTCATAAGGTAATTGGCAATCATGGTATAGTCTATCTGTAGCTTATATACCGGAATATAAGTGAGCACATCGTCGGTGCGGGTGGCTAATGCCTTGTTGTAATCATGCTCTATGAGGTCAAGTGCATGAGACAGAGGATAAATAGCACTTTTAAAACCCAGATAATCAGCAGAATGGTTGAACTTATATGCCCCTTCATACAACCATCCCACATAGTAGGTGCTGTCTATCCGTTTGAATTCTCGTGCTCGTAGCAAAGCATCTTCGCCATTTACATCTTCCGTAGCACGTTTCTGATCGATTATAAAATAACGCTGCGCCATTTTAGCCGCCGGATGTGGGGGGCGGTATTGCGGTGGAATATCCTCAGGTTTTGGCTGGCGTGGATTACCCTGTGCTATAGCATTACCCGCATATAGCAAGGCGGCTATGAGAATGGGGCGAAACAACCTATGTAATGCTACTACAGCCAAAGTGATGATGGATTGATATTGATGGTGAATCTAAAGTATGCAGAACTATTTCAACTCTTCGTAATCAATGTAGTCACCTTCTTTTCTCTTTTTCTTAGGTGCGTTATTCTGACTCATCTTCTTGTCCATATCTTTCAGTTGCTTCTGCATATCTTTCAGTTGCTCATTAGTAGACATGTTGATGCGGAAAAAGGAAAATATATAACGGTTCAACAGGCTATATATTACCCCTACGGCTATTATCCAGGTGATGATCCTTAGTATCATATATTACAAAGATAGAAAATAGCCGTTGATGGTGCGTTAATGAAATTGTAAATGAAATTTGTGCGAAAAATAGTTTTTGTTATATGCTATTTTTTCATCTTGTAGGTAACGCATTCTTTCAGTTGCAAGGTGTCATGTAGTAGTGGGTGTATAAAATTATCCAGTTTCATCATTCCCAATTTTTCCATTATCTGCCACGATTTATTATTTGCAAGAGGTGCAAAAGCGTAAACCTCATTTAATTTCAATGTGTCAAAAGCATATTGTAAGCATCTTTTTGCACCTTCAGTTGCATATCCGTTGTTCCACTCGCTTTTTTTAAGCCGCCAACCAATGTCAGTGCAAGGGGTATATATAGATGTGAAAGTTTGAATCGACAAGCCTATGAACCCTATGAAAGTGCTGTTTTCTAAAATGTCGACAGCAAAATAGCAATATCCTATTTCCTTGAATTGAGTGCGCATTCTTTCTATGAAGGCTGCTGTCTGTTGTATTGATTGTGTTGATGGGAAGTACTTCATTACCTCTTCATCCATGTTAATCTCAGACATGGGAAGCACATCAGTATCGGTCCAGTTTCTGAAGCCCAGACGTGCAGAAGTGAATATGTAGTCAGAACACATTTGGGTTATTGTGAATCTTCGTTTTTATGCAATGTCTTTTTTTGGATAAATCCTATTTTAATGCCGAAGACAATATTGGGTACTGCAGTGATTTGCCATTGTTCAAAAGGTTTATCGGTAATACTTACATTATAATTATCCATGCCCCTGTAAATCTCTTTGTCTCTGAATTTCACCGGTAACTGAAATCCGAAATAGTAGTCGAAACAAATATGATTGCTGTAGCGTTTTTGCCCCCAATAAAACTGAGGAATTAAGGCAATACATTTTTCAGATTGAATTCTGAATGCCGGGTTCATCCAGTTCTGATCAGTGTTTACCCGCATTGAATCATACCATAAATATTTTAACCCAAGAGTTGGGGAATAATAATTTTTCCATTTTCTGTTTCGCCACTTTGTATAGAAGCTGTAACCTATTTTAGCTACAGGCCCCTGATAAACCCCCAAACTTATATCATCGCCCTGATTGAAAAGAATGTTGAATTGGTCATTATATTTTATCTGATAACCGCCTTCAATATGCCAGCTTTGTAAACGATTGTTTTGGAGACTGAAAAATTCTCCCCCCAGCATAGGGATAAATTCAGCTGAGTAAACCACATCTGCACTGATTACATAAGAAGGTATCCTGCGTTGCGCATTTACTTGTAAAGCAAATGCCAACAAAACAATAACTATACCAATACGTTTCAGAGAAAGCATAAATAAAGGTACTCATATACGGTAATAAATGATGGAAAAATTGTTTATTTGTTCTTGCTGTTATTTTATACCTATCTAATATTTATTTATGAGGAAGTATTTTTTATTTGTTCCCGCATTGGCTTTCGTGATTTGTATGTCTGTAACCAGAGCCGATGCACAGTTAGTGCCGTGGCAGCCGGGCATACAACTGTCTTGGGATGATTTTACGGCAACACCTACGAATAATTTTGCTGCTTATACTGCATATTGGTTGAGTTACAAATACAGGTGGGACGGAGACGGCACACTTACCATAACTGTGCAATGCTCGTTAGATAAAAGTAAGACATGGAAGCGACCTGATAGGAACCTTACTCCCGCTCTGCTTAAACATGAGCAACTGCATTTGGATATTGCAGAGGTCTATGCCCGGAAAATGAGAATGGCTTTTAATAATTATGCGTCATTTCATAAATATTCAAGCAGCACACCAGCTGACTTAAAAGTGATTTTTGATAGATTGCTTGTTGAGGCACAGGCATATAACGATAAATATGATGCGGAAACTAATCACTCACTAATTGTCACTAAGCAAGAACAATGGAATAGTAAAATAAAACAGGAGCTGAATGCACTAGATCCTTATGCGCTCCGGTAGTAGAGGTAGTTCTGAATTATAGTCAGGTATATTTTGCATTTATTTTATTTGTATAAAATGAGATTTGTCTACATTCTCCGTATTTTACAAAACCACTAACACTAACATTTATTTAATACCATACAAACCAATACCTTTGCACGCGCAATAGCATATAATATTATGGCAAACGATAATTACAAATTAGATACCAAATTAATACATGCCGGCATTGAGCCAGACCCAACTACGGGTGCTATAATGACCCCGATTTATCAGACCTCTACTTACGTGCAGGCTGCACCGGGTGAGCACAAAGGTTACGAGTATGCTCGTACTCAAAATCCTACCCGTACTGTATTGCAAAATGCATTGGCGGCTATTGAGAATGGAAAATTCGGTCTTTCATTTGGTAGCGGTATGGCTGCGACCGATGCAGTAATAAAACTGTTGATGCCGGGTGATGAAGTAATTGTATCAAACGATCTTTATGGTGGCACTTATCGCATCATGACTAAGGTGTTTGGTAATTATGGCATCAAATTCCATTTCATCGATATGTCTGACGCACAGAACATCAATAAGTTCGTGAATGCCAATACAAAAATGATTTGGATTGAAACACCAACAAACCCATTGCTCAATGTTATTGATATCGCAACCTGCGCTAGCATAGCAAAAGCAAATAACTTGTTGTTGGTATGTGATAATACTTTCGCATCACCATATTTACAGACGCCCCTCGATTTGGGAGCTGATATAGTTTTGCATTCTGCTACCAAGTATCTTGGTGGTCACTCAGATGTCGTACATGGCGCATTGATTGTAAAAGATGAGAAATTAGACGAAAGATTACGCTTCATACAGAATAGTTGCGGTGCTGTTCCGGGTCCGCACGACTGCTGGTTAGTGCTCAGAGGTATCAAAACGCTTCACGTACGTATGCAGCGCCATTGTGAAAATGGTGAGGCAGTTGCGAAGTACCTGCGTAACCATCCTAAGGTAGGTAAGGTATTATGGGTAGGTTTTGAAGATCATCCTAATCATGCTATTGCTCGCAAGCAAATGCGCGGTTTTGGAGGTATGATCTCCTTCACCCTGAAAGATGATAACATGGAAGCGGCTTTACGTGTATTGAAAAATACCAAATTGTTTGCTCTGGCGGAGTCATTGGGTGGTGTTGAGTCATTGATAGGTCACCCTGCGTCTATGACACATGGTTCTATTCCTCGTGAAGAACGTATTAAGAACGGTCTTGTAGATTCATTGATCAGATTGAGTGTAGGTATAGAAGATATATCTGACCTTATTGCTGATTTGGAGCAAGCTATAGGATAAGTTAAGATTGATCAAGGTCATTGGGCTGCATTGCCGGTGGCTTTATCTTTGCAATTATTTTTTAGAAAAACGAACACACATGAATTTTACGCTGAACAATATACCTGAACGCACAGTACGACCACGTACGTATGGATTGACAATGGTGATGGACAAGGGGATGGGTCTTGATGGCACACGTGATTTCCTATCTGTAGCGTCTCCGTTTGTTGATATCGTAAAGTTGGGTTTCGGTACCAGTTATGTCACTAATAACCTCAGAGAAAAAATTGCGATTTACCGTGAGCATAATATACCGGTATATTTCGGCGGAACATTGTTTGAGGCATTTTTAGTGCGTAATCAGTTCGATGATTATTTGGGTGTTATTAAGGAGTTTGGTTTAGAACATGTAGAAGTATCTGATGGATCGATAACTATACCTCATATAGAAAAGTGCGGTTATATCGAAAAATTGGCTAAACATGTAACAGTGCACTCTGAGGTTGGCTCTAAAGATGCTACACACATTATGGCGCCATACAAATGGATAGAATTGATGCGTGCAGAACTGGAAGCTGGTGCCTCTTATGTAATTGCAGAGGCTCGTGAAGCGGGTAATGTAGGTATCTATCGTGGTTCTGGTGAAGTGCGTGAAGGTTTGGTGCAAGAGATATTAACTCAAATTCCTTATGAAAAAATTATTTGGGAAGCGCCTCAAAAAGCACAACAGGTTTATTTCCTTGAGTTGCTTGGCGCTAATGTAAATCTGGGTAACATCGCACCTAACGAAGTATTGCCATTGGAAGCTACTCGCGTAGGTTTACGAGGAGATACCTTCCATTTGTTTTTAAATAAGTAAGTATATTTTTTATAACTGACGGGCTATGCATGAAAATATGTGTAGTCCGTTTTTTATTGAGTAGATGTCTCGATTACAGTATCTTAAACATCACCGGCAATATGATGATCTGTTTATATCCTTTTCCCTGTATTTTGGCAGGATGCCACGGAGGCATAGATTTAACTACCCTTATTGCTTCCTGATCGCAGCCTGCACCAATGCCTCTTATAACAGAGGGGTCTGTAACAATACCGGTTTCATCAATTACGAAACGGATAATTACTTTGCCTTCTACTCTGCCCTCTCTTGCTTGATCGGGATAGTGCATATTAGTACTCAGGTATTTATTCATTGCTTCTTGTCCTCCATTATAAGCAGCACTCTGAGATACCAAGGTGAAAATCTCAGGTGGGGCAGGTGCGACTAATACATGAGTTGGTATATGCGTCTTTCTTGTGTGTGTCGATTGTGCCTCTGCTACCACACTCACAAATACGAAAAGGAGCAACAACAATAGCGTAACCTTATTCATGTTTGTGTTTTTTTCTTTTGAAATGGCGTGCAAACCGCTGCGTGAAATACACTTTTTGTGTAGTAACAGTTTGAATTGCAGCGCCTCCATAAGTTATGGGGCGAACATCGTAAGTAGTAACTGATACAATCGGCATTGTTTGTGCAGGTAGCAGAAACATTGTAATCTGTTTGCCGGATTTTATATCATTCAAGGTCACAACCTCATCGGCTAAATTGGCGGATAGTGTTACAGGTGTTGTTAAGACAACTATACTATCAATAAAGCCATGGGGGAGTGTTATTGAAAAATGTCCGACACTATCAGTTGCCGCACTCAATGAAGTCCCCTTTACCTGAATGTTCAAGTTGGTAACCGGCTTATTAGTGCTGCCATCAATCACTCTACCCTTTATTTGTAATAAACCTGAACTTGACGTTGTGCCTTTCTTTTTAGGCTGTTGTGTTACCGGTGTAAGTTTTTTTACCTGCTGAGCTAAGGCTATTACAGCCAATGATTGCGCTAATATTACCATTGCTGCAGCCTTTTTTATTAACGAACTTGCATAAGAGGGTTTGTAGCGGGTATCAATGAGCGATCT
>CANGMZ010000044.1 GCA_947454715.1 Chitinophagaceae bacterium | reverse complement strand
GAGGTTTATACCTTAAAAGACGGCTGGACTGTTGTAACTAAAGATGGCAAGCCGTCTGCACACTTTGAGCACACTACTGCTGTGAGAATTGGAGAAGGAGAAGCATTATCTAGCTTCGAGGGTATTGAAGCCGCAGAGCGAGAAAATGCCGAATTGAATTCTGCTCACTATGCAGAAAATGCAACTGCTTAGTTTAGATAGCTTAGTTGACACTAATATATAAAAGTAGTTATTGCTATTGCGATAACTGCTTTTTTATTTTACAGGTCATGGTGGCCACTAAAACTTTCTTTATCTTTTTTAATAGCATTCATTAGCAATAATAACGATGATAAACCGGTACTTGCAGACATTACCATATAAGGTGCTTTCGCACTTATAAGACTAATACCTATAGATGCAATTAATAGTACAACACCTGCAAATGCAGAAATAAAAATGCTGTTATCGATTTTGTTTTCCTTTTCCATGATATCGAGATTTTGTTTGTTGATACAAAAATATCATGCCTGAAAAAGGTACAGAAGTGTCAATCGGTAAATGAGCCAATAGAAGAGGTAAATGCAGTAAATGAATAGGGTAATGCTAGATTAGTTTATAGATTTTGACCCGATATACATATATAGGTAGGTCATTCTAGATATGCGCATCAGCCATGGTTGCAATATCAGTACTATAAATATGCTTGATGCCAAATACCATTCTACACTATTATTTTCATACCAGTTTTCATTAGGATTTTTCTTCAGGTATAAGTATAGTGGGCAATACCATAGTAGGTTGAGCATGAATACTACCACTGTTAGAGCGTAGTTCATACCAGCTCCATTATTTTTTTCAGAGATCAGTTTCTGACCACAAACTTCGCAGTTATCTTTTAGTGCCACCGTTTTTCCTAGTGGGAAAATGCTTTTGTTCTGGAATACAAATCCCTTCCTGCAATTTGGGCACTTCATTGAAAAAAATGCAGGTAATAATAGCGGCCTCTTTGCTGTACTATTCATTATTGCAAATTTATACATTGTAGTTTACATCAGGCAATTTTAATTTGGAAGTCGTGGCATTGTTTTTAGCGATAGTAAGTAATATGTTTAGTTTCACTTTTAATTACAAATGCTATGACCACGAACAATAATAATAGAACTGATGTGAATATTGATATTCCAACAACGGAGAAAGTTGGTGAAATTGCTCAGCAAAAAGACACTACAAATCAATCTGGTGAAAAGGAACTTGAAAAAGGAGTAGAAGAGAGTGATGAGGCTGAAAAAATTAGATTCAGAAAGAATCTCAACACACATTTCCCACTATCAGGAAACGAGACAGATAGTGATTTTTAAATAAAAAAAGTTGCCGGCAGTGAAACCGGCAACTTATAAGTTGAATTTTATTCCTTACAACCTTTAAATCACATTGAAGAGTAAATGTTCTACTCTTATCAATAATCCTTCAAGTGCAGTACGTTGAATATTGCTGTATAGTGCCTTTTTATAGGCAATATCCAGTCGTGTTTGGCTGTTAAATATAAATTGTAATGCAGGAGCAACGTCAATATATTGTTTGCCATTTTCCGGTAGTAACTGCCCCAATACTTCAACCATAAAGTTAAAATTGGTTTGTTTATAGTCTATGTAATGTCTAGGTCGTATTAATCTACCAAATGATACACTATAGTTTATTGCTTTATTTGCCATTTGATCAGGGAATTTATTGCCACCAAAGTTATTATATGCTTGCTCATAATAAACTGTTGTTGAAATTGCTGTTTTGTGCAGCAATTCAGTGCCTATAATACCTAGCTGATAGCCGGTGTTATGGCTATTGGTCATAATTTCCTCCTGATGAATATTGCCATTGTTTGTACTGGCCCTTGCAAATGCTGCCATCCTAAAATGACGATGTATTTCATCATAACTCAGAAATCTGTACTTAATGTATATTCCGGCTCCTTCGGCACTCATTCCTCCATTTCTGTTACTGAAAAAACCTTCCGCATGCAACATCAATTTATTGTTCAAGCCTAGCATTACTTCCGGTATAAAGTGATAGTTTATTTTGTCTTCACTTATATCGTTCATCAGCCAGTTGCTTGCTCTTATTCCTAAAGATTTTGCCGGCATATTACTGGCCGGTTCAGAGAATATGAATAGCTCCTGAGCGTGCATTGATACAGCAAGAAAAAGCAATACGAGCAATCCTGTCAGTCTATATCGTAACATGGTAAATTCGGGTTTGATTAGTTTTGTCTTTTGGGCAGCATGCACCCATTACACCTGTGTCAAAACATGCCATCTTAGTATACTTTTTGTACTTTTTATGTTGGCTCTGTGTTAGGTAGTTTTTATCAACAACGGTGAATGTTTTGTCGCCTTGTAACACTTGTTTAGGAACATTCAAAAAATGAAATGTACTGCCACCTATATTAATGTGTGCATCATTGTACACTTCAGTGTTATTAAAGCTTGCGGTAACCTGCATACTTGCTACTGAAAAACCTGCATCTTGAACTGCTTTCTTAACATCATCGAGTAGTACGTTTGCACCTTCCTTAAATTGTAAAGAGTAGGTCGATTTTTCAACATCCACATCTACTTTTTGAATAAAAGGAACTTTCTCCAGTGCTTTATATATGGCCTTACTACACATGCTACAAGTTAGACCGCTTGCGGTGAGTGTAGCGGACTTTATTTGCGCCATAGAGGAGATACTCCAGAGTAATGCAATGATTACTAATATCTTTTTCATATTATTAAATTTATTAAATTAAAAAAAACATGTACAGGGCATTGTAATGACCTGTACATGAACATTAATGATTATTTTTTCTTCTTATTGTCATACTGGCAGCACTCTTCCAATGCCTTGTACGCTTTTTCATCTCCAGTATATTTTTCGGTATCATAACCGGCAGCAGCTACTTTTTGCTGTATAGCATCGTTCGAGGTTTTAGCTGCATTATAAGTAACCGTGAGGATTTTATTGCTTTTGTTCCATTCTGCTTTTTCTGCTCCGGCAGCTTTTGCGGCTGTTTCAATATGCTTTTCACAAGATCCGCAGTTACCTGAAACCTTTATTTTTTCGGTCTTTGATTGTGCAAAAGATGCGGTTACACCTGCGAACATAAAAATTGCTGTAGTTATTGCTTTAAGATTTTTCATTGTTATTTATTTTATGTTTTTTGAGATAAATTAAGGAAATTATACGCACATTCAGAACAGAATTAACACCGAGTAAACACCTGAAGGTAGTATCTATAACAGCGGTTTGCTGCTTTGAGCAAAAGGCTGTTGTAGATTATCATAAAGTCATTCACCGAAAAATCAGGCTATACCTAATCATCGCTGTGAAGTCATTTAATGTTTAATCGTTAGTCTGCCTGAAGACAGTACTTGTTTTTTGAAATTGGCTGTTATTAATAGCTGAATACGGCTCTGATAATCAGAGTGAGTGAGGTCTTAACAAGACCAAAAGGAAGTGATATCAAATACGGATATTTCTGACTTGCAGGTATAACGGGCAATGAGCATAAAGGTCAGGTGGGGCATGAGCTTTAACCGAACTTGAAATAGCTATGGAATGCAACGGAGCAAAATACTGCTCCGAATAATTAACTGGTAATGCAGATACAGGGACTAAAGAAAAATCAAAAGTTACTTTAGTTTGCTGGTGGTCACTGGTTTTAAAAGTCTTGTGTTCATCTTTGCAACAGCCCTTGCTTTTGCTTTTATTCATGCCACATTTACGGCACTTGTCATCCTCTTTATGAACGAAATTTGCGCCCATACCCTTACCCATGCAATAGTGTATCTCTACCGTAGCACCCATGGCACTGGCTAAATACAAAATGGATAATATGGTAACTAAAAAGCGTTTCATCACTGTTACAAAGATAAATACAGAACTGAGAAAAAAATGTTAAGTGTTATATGATACTAGTCATTTAATCAATACTTATAGTTTACTCCATTTTAGTCTAAGGCTATTACTTACTACAGATACTGAGCTAAGTGCCATAGCTGCGCCTGCAATCATTGGGTTAAGAAGAAAGCCATTAATAGGGTATGAAATGCCTGCTGCCAATGGTATAGCAATGATGTTGTAAATAAAAGCCCAGAAAAGATTTTGCTTGATTGTCTTCACCGTTTTCTTTGATAATACCATAGCTCTTGGTATTTGTTTGAGGTCAGACGACATGAGTGTTATTTTGGCAACATCCATTGCAATATCTGTACCTCTCCCCATTGCTATACTAACATCGGCCTGAGCTAATGCCTGACTGTCATTAATACCATCACCTGCCATGCCAACAATTTTTCCCTGTGCTTGTAGTGCTTTGATAAATTCCGATTTGTCATTAGGAGATGCCTCTGCTTTGTATTGTGTAATACCTGCCTCTGCTGCTATTGTGTATGCTGTGCGTTCATTATCTCCGGTGAGCATGTATACTTCAACGCCCATTGATTGTAATTGCTTTACTGCGCCATGAGAAGACAGTTTTATTTTATCTGCAATAGCTATTGCCGCCAATGCACTAAACTGGTCTGCCAGCCAAATAATTGTATTTGATTGTGTTGCCCACTCTGCCGCTTTTGTTGATAAGGCTTCAGGTGTTGGTATACCCATAGACTCAATCAGTTTTTTGCTACCCGCAAAGTATATTTTACGGTCATAGAGTGCAGTGACACCACTTCCGGTTATACTGCTGAATGAGTTGACTGTTACTTTTGCTATCTGTAATTCTTTAAAGAAAGAAGTGACAGCCCCCGCCAAAGGATGTTCAGATTGCAGCTCCATACTGTATAAGATAGATGAAAGTTGTTCTTTATCTGTATTGCTATCCCATGCTATATCAACTACCTCAGGCATACCTTCTGTAATGGTACCTGTTTTATCAAACACAATCGCATTTATTTTATGGAGTGTTTCCAGGCTTTCTGCATCTTTTACTAATATGCCGTTTTCTGCACCTTTGCCAACACCTACAATAATTGCGGTAGGTGTTGCCAACCCAAGCGCACAGGGGCAAGCAATAACAAGAATGGTAACGACTGATAATAGACCATGCGTAAGTCCGTTGGCTCCGCCAAGAGTCATCCATAATATAAAGCAGGCGATAGCAATAACAATTACTACCGGTACAAATATCCCTGCGATTTTATCTGCCAGTTTTTGCACAGGTGCTTTACTGCCCTGTGCTTCCTGTACCTTTTTTATGATTTGAGCCAGTAATGTCTCTGCACCTACTTTTTCTGCTCTGAATTGAAAACTTCCTTTTTGATTAATTGTACCGGCAAATACTTTTGAGCCTGTTCTTTTTTCAACTGCAATGGCTTCTCCTGATATCATGCTTTCATCAACATAAGATGAACCGGTAACAATAATCCCATCTACTGCAATTTTATCACCGGGTTTTACAGCAATAATATCACTTACTTGTATGTCTGCCATCAATACGATTTCTTCGTCACCTGCAGTATTTATCCTGAATACTGATTTAGGTTGAAGCCCCATCAGCTTTTTTATTGCCGATGAAGTATTGGTTTTAGCTTTATCTTCAAGCATTTTGCCCAATAAGATAAATGCGATGACAACCGCTGATGCTTCAAAATAGACCGGGGCCTCTAAGCCTCTGCTCGTCCAGTACTGTGGATATATGGTATTGAAAACACTAAATACGTATGCAATACTGGTACTTAGTGCCACTAGTGTGTCCATGTTGGCAGAAAAGTGTTTTGCTTGTTTCCATGCTCCTATATAGAATTGTTTCCCAAACAGTCCGATAACAGGTGTTGCCAGGGCCCACATTATGTAATTGGAATATGGTAGGTGCATACCCAACATAGCTATCGCTACCAGTGGTATAGATAAAATGATAGCCAGAGTCGTATTTATAACAAGTCTGCGGTAGGCTTTTAGATTAATACTTTCAATATCTTCAGTAGAAACTGTTTCGTCTATGATAATACCATAGCCTATACTTTGTACTGTGTCTTTTAGTCTGGCTATATTTGCTTCAGCGGGGTCATACTCTATCAGTGCCGATGCGTTGGCATAATTTACCGCAGCACTTTTTATGCCTCTCTGGCCCTTCAGTGTGTTCTCTACACTTCTTGCGCAAGAAGCGCAGGTCATACCGGTAACTGGAAATGTTTTCTTTATCGTTTTCATTATTGCTTACACAAAGGTCAGTAACACTGAGCAATAATAGGTTACACAATTTTGGAAATGATTTACATGATTTTGTGGAATGGAGGAAAAGATGTGTTTTCCACAGTTAACATACCTGTGGGTGTTCACCTGCCTACTTCATCCAGCCCTTTTCTTTGGTTGGCGCCCATGTTTTTAAACTGACTGGGAGGCATCCCGGTTATTTTTTTGAATTGTGCAGATAGATGTGCAACACTGCTGTAACCCATTTTGTCAGCAATGTCGCTTAGCGAAAGTTCGTCATATACTATATATTCTTTGATTTTTTCTACTTTCTGGCGAATGATATATTGTTCAATGGTAATGCCTTCAATCTCAGAAAATAAATTACTCAGGTAAGAATAGTCGTAATGTAACTCCCGCACTATGATATCGCTATGTTTGTATTTAGATGGCTCACTGCTGTGGTGTATGAGTGTGACTACGATATTCTTTATTTTTTCTATTATCCTACTTTTTTTATCGTCTATCAATTCAAATCCTACTGCCTCAAGCTTGCGGCTAAGTATATATAAGGTCTCTCCAGGTAAGTCCATCCCCTGTAGTTCTACTTCTCCTAATGCAATGTGCG
The DNA here is from genome assembly GCA_947454715.1 of Chitinophagaceae bacterium. Classification (GTDB taxonomy): domain Bacteria; phylum Bacteroidota; class Bacteroidia; order Chitinophagales; family Chitinophagaceae; genus Flavipsychrobacter. Next base: position 18,316 of record CANGMZ010000044.1, on the reverse strand, counting down.
TAGCTGTAATATTCAGCGCATCAAGTTCTGTTTTTACGGCTGCGATACAGCGACTACAGACCATATTTTTAATGAATAGTGTCATTTGTATATGGTGTCAAAGTTAGTTGCAAAAGCCTATTAAAATAGTGTCGTATTTTGTCGGAATTGGCTCATTCTCATTGTGAAATTGAGAGGGGGCATAATTTTAGTTTGAATGTGGTTAATTGTTAATGTGACAATTTTTGTCTGGTTAATATTTTTTTAGTCCAGCTACCCAAGAAAACAAGTTGATAATCCGTCTATTATAGTAGAAATATCATTGATTTTGTTCATCTTTTGGGCTTGTGGGAAATACGTTCCATAAGTAATCCACAGGGTTATTAACATGTAGGGCTTTAACGTATTCTATAGGCATATTAAAGGCATAAATACGTCGCTAAAACGTTATATTTGCCCATCTTTTTATTAGGATTGATTTATGGATCAAAATAACGATAATTTATTGCCGCAGGAAACACCGGGAGAGAACGATAAGGTCGTCGCGGTCAATATTGAGGAGCAAATGAGGACTGCATACATAGATTACTCTATGTCTGTAATAGTTGGTCGTGCATTGCCGGATGTTCGTGATGGTCTGAAACCTGTTCACCGCAGGGTTTTGTTTGCCATGCATGAGCTGGGTAATACTTTCAATAAACCACATAAAAAATCTGCCCGTATTGTGGGTGAGGTATTGGGTAAGTACCACCCTCACGGCGATACATCGGTATATGATGCTATTGTGCGTATGGCGCAGCCATGGAGCATGAGGTACATGGTTGTAGATGGTCAGGGTAACTTCGGTTCTGCTGACGGTGATGGTCCTGCCGCTATGCGTTATACAGAGGTGCGTATGCATAAGCTGGGTGAGGCAATGATGGAAGATATAGACAAGGAGACAGTTGACTTCAGTCTTAACTTTGATGATAGTCTTGAAGAGCCTACCGTTTTGCCTACACGTATTCCTCAGTTGTTGGTGAATGGTTCATCAGGTATTGCCGTTGGTATGGCTACCAACATGATGCCGCATAACCTTACGGAAGTAATTGATGGTTGCATAGCCTATATCGACAATAAGGATATAGCTATCGAAGATTTGATGAAGTTTGTCAAAGCTCCTGATTTCCCTACAGGTGGTATCATCTTTGGTATAGAAGGTATTAAGCAAGGTTTCCTTACCGGTCGTGGTAGAGTCGTGTTGCGAGGTAAGGTAAATGTGGAAACACAGAAGAATGGCAGAGAAACAATTGTAATCACTGAAGTGCCTTATCAGGTAAACCGTGATGCACTTACCGAGAAAATCGGTTATTTGGTGAACAGTAAAATCATTGACGGCATTACCCATGTTGCCAATGAGTCTAATAAAGAAGGTACTCGTGTAGTTGTTGAAATTCGCCGTGACGCTGTTGCGCAGGTAATTATCAATCAATTATATAAATACAGTGAATTACAGAAATCTTATGGTATCAATAATGTGGCACTGGTTAATGGCCGTCCACGTACGTTGAACTTGAAAGATTTGATATCTGAATTCATTACTTTCCGTCATGAGGTTGTTGTAAAGAGAACCCAATATGAACTTAGAGAAGCAAAGAAAAGAGCGCATATATTAGAAGGTTATTTGATTGCGCTTGATCACCTCGATGCAGTTATCTCTCTTATCCGTAACTCTTCTACGCCTGATCTTGCAAAAGACGGCTTGATCACTCAGTTCGGAATGACAGAGATACAGGCGAAAGCTGTATTGGAACTGCGTTTGCAGCGTCTTACAGGTATGGAAATCAACAAAATTGTTGAAGAACATGCTGAATTGATGAAGCTGATTGCTCATTTGCAAGGAATCCTTGATAATGAAGATCAACGCTACCAAATTATTAAGGACGAATTACTCGAAGTACAGAAAAAATTTGGTGATGAGCGTAAGAGCGAGATTCACTACATGGCAGATGAAATGCGCATAGAAGATCTTATTGAGAAAGAAGATGTGATCATCACTATTTCTCATTTAGGTTACATCAAGCGTACATCTGCCGATGAGTATCGTGCACAGCGCAGAGGTGGCCGAGGTTCAATGGGAGGTAAGACCCGTGAAGAAGATTATATTGAGCATTTGTTTGTAGCATCTACGCACCATACGCTTATGTTCTTCACAGAAAAGGGGCGTTGCTATTGGTTGAAGGTATATGAGATACCAGAAGGTGATAAGAATGGTAGAGGTCGTGCAATTCAAAATATGATGCAGATTCCTGCAGACGATAAGATTCGCACGGTTATTGATATACCTAATCTAGAAGATAAAGAATTCATTGAAAATCACTTCCTGGTATTATGTACTAAGAAGGGTATTATTAAGAAAACTAAGCTTGAAGATTTCAGCAGACCACGTTCTACAGGCGTTAATGCAATTACCATCGAAGAGGGTGATGAATTGCTTGATGTTTCGTTAACTCAGGATGGTGATTATGTCATGATGGCTATTCGCTCCGGTAGGGCAGTATGCTTCCCTCAGGAGAAGGTTCGTCCTACAGGGCGTGGTGCAATTGGGGTGTTTGGCATAGAGCTTGATGAGAATAATGATGAGGTGATAGGTATGATCTGTGTTTCTAAGAAGGAACTGACTAAGCAGATTTTGGTGGTTTCTGAAAACGGTATGGGTAAACGTACTCCGTTCTTCAAGAAAGTGGAAGAGGTAGAAGCTGTGGAAGGTGAAGAACTTGTAGAAGATGCAGGTAATGTGATCACTATCGACGATGAGTTTGGTATGCCACAGAAATATGCACTTTCTTACCGTGTTACAAACCGCGGAGGTAAGGGTGTTAAAACTATGAACATTACAGAGAAGACCGGTTCATTGGTTGGCTTGCTGATCGTAGATGAAAAGGATGACCTGATCATTACCTGCGAATCCGGTGTTACTATCAGAATGAAAGTAGAGCAGATTCGCGAAGCAGGTAGGGCTACACAGGGTGTGAAACTGATTAACATTGATAGTAAAGACAAAATCGCAGCTGTAGCTTCTTTGAAAGAACAAGCTGTAGTAGGTAGCGATGATGATGATATTACAGAAGGTGCCGAAGGCGGTGACACAGAAGGAGCTGCAACAGCGGGAGCAGAAGATGCAACACCAGTAGTTGAAGAATAATTTTATAAACAATTAGTAACGAATAATACGATTTAGATGAAAAAAACAATATTGGTTGTCGCCGCCCTTGCTTCTACTTATGCTGGTATGGCACAAGATAAATATGTCTCTTCTGCGCTTACAGCGTTAAGTGTCAAGAACCTGGACGAGGCAAAACAGGATATTGATAAGGCAATTGCCAATCCTGAAACTAAAGAAAAGCCAAAGGCTTTGTTTGCAAAAGCGCAGATCTATTTTGCTATGCAGATGTCTGATAAGTATAAAGCAAGTAACCCATACCGCGAGGGTACTCAGGCATTGTTGAAACTGGTAGAAGTAAAGCCCGATTACAAACCGGAAGAAGTTAATCCGGTAATGATGTATGGTGCTTTCCTTTACTACAATGATGGTATCAAAACTTACGACGAGAAGAAGTATGCTGATGCTGCTGAGTTATTAAAATATACTGTAAAGATTCACAATGTAGGTGGCGGCAAAAGATTTGAAAAACTCGGACCTACGGCTAAGTCTTTCGATACTGTAGCTGTTAATGCTGAGATACAAGTAGCTCGTTGTGCTTACGGTCTTAAAAATAACGAAGAGGTTATCCGTGTACTTAATAACGTGAAGGGTAATCCTATTGCTAAGAACAAAGACAACTATATCATTTTGTTAGAGTCTTATGAGGCTTACAACAAGGATAATGGAAACAAGATGGCTAATGAAGAATTAGCTGCAATTCAGGAAGCTCGTACTGCATTCCCTGATGATCCGAATATCCGCAACATGGAGATGAACTCTTTCATGAGAAATGGTAAGATGGCAGATTTGTTGAAGAAAATGGAAGAAGGTGTAGCTAAAGAACCAAACAATTCAGATCTTAACTACAACTTAGGTGTATTGTACATGGGTCTTGCAAATCCTAAGGATGGTAAGAAGCCAGCTAATGCAGCTGAATACCTTACGAAGTCTGAAACTGCTTTCGCCACAGCTGTAAAATTATCTCCTGACAATCCGGTATACAATTACAACTTTGGTACATTGTTCTATGATCAGGCATATAATACCAATGAAATGATGAATGCGATCACAGGTACTACTGCTGCTGATAACAAGAAATATGAGGATCTCAAGACTAAGCGTAATGCATTTTTTGCTAAAGCTCAGGCTCCTTATGAAAAAGCGTACAGCATTTATAATGCAAAACCTAAGATGGATGGTAGCGACCAAGATGTTTACCATGCTACATTGGTTGCGTTGAAGCAGATATATCTGATTCAAGAAAAAATGGATCAGGTAAAAGACATCACAGCTAAGCTGGATGCAATGAAGTAATTGTTTACTGATTTGTACTATATTTGACAGAGAGAGCCGATAATGCATCATGCAATTCGGCTCTCTCTTACTTTAACCTATAGCTAATATCAATATGAATAAAAGATTTTTTAAACTATCTTTACCAACTTAATATAAATAACAGTAGTGAGCAAAATTGAAATTGTGCGTTTCGCACCCAAGAGTGGAGAAGGGTTTTACGATACTTTGAAGAAAAATATTGACGAGTTTTTTAAACAGAATGATGTTCCGGTGCATGGTAGCACTACAATTATCTGGAAGACTGTTGCAATGGTTTCCCTGTTCTTTATCCCCAATGTCCTTATTATAACCGGAGTTGGTGCTTTGCATCCGGCATTGTTCTTTTTCCTGTGGTTCCTTATGGGCCTTGGTATGATAGGTATCGGTTGCTCTGTACATCACGATTCTAATCATGGAGCTTATTCCGATAATAAAACGGTTAATAAGATTGTTGGTGATATTGTAAATGTGGTAGGTGGTTATGATGTTACATGGCGTATACAACACAATATTCTACATCACACCTATACTAACATTGAAGGTCTTGATGAAGATATTGACTCAGGTGGTCTTATGCGTTTCTCGCCTAACAGCAAGAAAGCATCTTTACACCGTTTTCAACATATCTATGGTTGGTTCTTGTATTGCCTGCTCACTTTGCAGTGGGTTACTTACAAAGATTTCAGATTGTTGGTTATCTACAACAAGAAAGGTTTGTTGAGAAAAGAAAAAATAAGTTTGGGTAAAGCAATCCTTGAGCTGAGCATTTACAAGGTTATCTACGTTACTTATGTACTAGTCTTGCCTATTATGTACTCTGGTATGTCTTGGGAGGCAGTAATGATAGGTTTCCTTATTCTGCATTTTACTGCAGGTTTCGGATTGGCAGCAATTTTTCAATTGGCGCACGTTATGGAATCATCTGAATTTCCGGTGCCATCTGAAGATCGTAAAATGGATAACAGTTGGGCCGTACATCAGTTATTGAACACTTGTAATTTCTCTCGTAAGAGCCGTATCATGAACTGGTTTATAGGTGGCTTGAATTATCAGATTGAGCACCACTTGTTCCCACACATTTCTCATGTACACTATTCAAGCATTTCTCCTATAGTTAAGCAAACTGCCAATCAATATGGTTTGCCTTATCAGGAGTATTCTACTTTCCTTGTTGCACTTCGGGAACATGGTAAGATGCTAAAGAAAATGGGTGAAGAATAATATTGAATACCCCAAAAAAAAGTTGGGCACATCTGAATAGGTGTGCCCAACTTTTTTTTAGGCTGTTTTGAAAGTCACAAACACGTTATTATCTATTCAGTAACTGCTTTAAAGCAGTATAGACCCTTCCTGCAGTTATAGTGCTGATGTCTTTTGTTACTGCCACATAGTTTTTAAATGGCTGGTAATTATGGCGCTTCCACTCACTAAGAAAATGCTGCGGATATACGCAATCTGTTTTAGCAAAGCCTGCTCCTTTATAGTCGCAGAATTTATAAAAATTATCTCCATTGGCAACGATAAGCGTAGGGGTGTTAGTAGATACTGCTAGGTGTGCAGACATAGTATCATTGGTAATAACGCCAGCGGCCTGATGCATCCATCCTGCAACTTCAGGAATTGTTACTTTCCCGGTAATATTATTTACCTGCACCTTTGCCGCAATTGTATCTGCGAGATCTGTATCGCCATTGCCACCTGATATCACGAAGTCATAATGTCCGTCTTTATTGCACAGTTCTATTAGTTCTATCCAGTGAGTAGCAGGCCAGCGGTGGCTTTTCTTTGAGCCTCCAACAAAACAGAGTATGTAAGGCTTAGACATTGAGGTTGTCACCTCCGGTGTATTGATATGCGGACGGCTAATGTTTATATGTGTGCCACAACACCAATTGGCGAATGCTACATTATAAAGAAATTCATGAATCGGTTTTGGCGCAGTATATAATGCAGTGTATAATTTGTCGGATAGGAGATTCCACTCGTCATATTTGAGATCATTATTGCCGGAGATATTATGTGTCGCACCAGCTGCCAACATACAAGCATCATCAATTATGATTGGGCGTGCACGAGATGGGCAGATAACAGTATCGAAATCTTCATTGCGGAGTGATTGCCACAATTGTTCACGATACTCATTATTATCAAAATACTCGTTTTTATTGACCCATATTACCTTGTCTGCTGCATTATTGTCTGCAAACTCATAAACTGAGCGCCACATAACATTTCCCAATAAGGTTATCTCATATCCCTGCCATTTCGGCGACTCCCGATATGCAGATAGGGTATTGCGAAAAAGAAGATAATCGCCTATGTCATCAAGGCGAATAATGAGTAATTTCTTAGCGTTGTTATTGTTGGCTTTTAGCTGAGCAATCTCTTCTTGCCATTTCGCGAAACGGGTAATATTTTCCTTTATTTCTTTTCTTCCCTGAATTTTGCGAATTGATAATGAGAGTTTCCGGAGCATCCAAAAATTGATTTCCGGTAAAAATAATGTTTTACACCGATGAGTTATAGTGTCTTTAGAATTTTACACCAAGCGTCAGCGCAATATTATTCATTGTGTATTTCACATCGGCTACAGGAGATGCTGCCCCTGTGTTAGCAGTAGCTACATGAGCATAATCAATGTCATTATACGCTTGTTCACTGAATTTATAAGAAGAGTTAACCATACCCAAATCTGCAAAGAAATTTTTTGAACGGAAACCTACACCTGCAGATATATCCATTCGTTCCATAGAAGTATAACCGGCTTTATAAGGATTGCCATAATAACCAAAACCGCCCCTTACCATAAAGTATTTGGTCAGTTTTATCTCAGCGCCAATTCTTAGATTAGATGCTGATTGATATGCACCTTTAATTCTTTGATTCATCTCATTAGCTTCCTGTTGGTAAGATAGACCTCTAGTAGAGTCATAACCTGTTGTGTAGTAATACTTCATGCTGCTGTAATCTACATACTCATAGTCGGCAGTGATGAAGCCCCATTTTTTAATGATCACAGAAGCACTCAGCACACTTTTGAGTGGAGAGATAAATGTATAATCTGCAGCTTGTACCGGAAGAAGGTTCGCGGTAGAGAATGAATGAGTCAGGCCACTTTCCTTAGAGATAATACCATAGTCGGTGTACTCATGCATGCCATAAATGGTTGGCGTATGTAGTGCCGCACCAATTCTTAAGAAATCTGTGATTTTATATATCGCACCTATTTTCAAGTTAGCACCTATACCGGTGATATTGAGCTGATTATTATAAGTAAACGACTGGAAATTTTGTGGATTGTAAGTATTGCCTGCGAGTATGCTCTCTGTATAGTTACTACTGCGGGTATAGTTCATATTATCTATACCTATGGTAGCACCCAGTAGTAATTTTTCCCTGTAATTACCTCCCAGAGACATAAGGTATTCGCTGATGCCTCCTCGTTCCTGTATTGCATTGGTTTGTCTTATACCACCGGCAAATGGTACTGCCGTATAATAGTTATTCAGCGGGATATTGATGAGGTACGCATTGTAACCTGTGTATGCCAATGTGCCGGGTGTAGAAACATTGCCTGGGTAGTGGTTTGCATCTGCTTCAAATGCCAACGATGCAGAACTGGTGTTATTATTTCCTTGATAGTTGTAGTCGTGATTGAAATCAGCTATGCGATTCATACCCAATGCAAAGGATACTGCTTTCCAACTTCTGCGTTCATACCTTTTGCCCTTAGGTGCTTCAGTTAGTACAATGCCGAAATTGTTTATGGTTATTCTTGCATTGTTGTCGTTTGATGTTTCACCTTGGAAGACACTGCTCGAGCTATTGATTTTTAGCGATGGTGTAAATGATAATTCAGAAGAACGATACACGCCTAAGCCGGCTGGGTTAACGCTAATAGCACTAAAATCACCACCTATGGAACCGAGTGCGCCACCAAAACCAATGGAGCGAGCGGTGCCTTGCACCGTAGTATTTGAAAGGTTGTAAGCTTCTGCCGGATCTTGTGCAGCTGCCTTAGTTGTTACTGCAACAGCCACTATTGCCAATAAAGATCTCCAATTCTTCATAACGTGATTTTGACTACTGATTAAAGGTAATGTTTAAATACCTCGCTACAATTAACGATTGCAAAAACCATACCTAAATTTTTAAGTGTATTCAAAAAGTGTTTCAGTTACATTACCTTACCAAAGTTATATCACCTTTAAGCAGTGACTCAATGCCATTGACTTTAATTTTGGCCATATAATAGTAAGCTCCAATCTCTTGTGGTACTGTGTTAAATGTGCCATCCCAACCAGATGCGGGGTTTTCACTGTAAAATACAAGCTGACCAAAACGATTGAATATACTCAAAGTATACTCATTAAACTGGCAACCCGGAGAGGCTATGATTCGAAATATGTCATTATGGCTATCGCCATTTGGTGTAAATCCGCTAGGGAAAACATGTTTTGTAGTGTCAGTTATCACCGTTGTTACAGGAGTGCTGACCAAGGTGGTGTCCTTTGTTGAGTCAGGTACACCGATATGGCCTATGTAATAGTAGGAATAACAACCGATTACATCGTTACAAGCATTGCTTAATGTATCTATGAGCATTATACCTGTTGGTTTGAACCCACCGACAACAATATTGGTATATGCAGAATCAGCTACAAATGTTTTGCTGAGTGTTACCCAGTTGTTTTTATCAGTAATTATGCCGTAGCTCGAATAATCAACTTGTGGCGTGACCATTAGTGTAGAATATAGGCTTGGACTATCGAGTTGATAAGTTGAGAAGAAAACACCCAATCCGTCGGTAGCGATACTACTACTATCAGATAATGAGACACTGATACTCATTGTGTATGTGTAGCCAACAACTAGTGGTGCAATGCTGGTTCCAATATATTCTTTATAATCGTATAATGCGCCTTGTGCATAAGTGAATAGGCCTGTGTACGCACTGTCTGCAGCTGTTTGATAGCCAAAATAATTGTCAGGTACACCAACAGTTGTACCTGCAGCGCATATATTAAAATAGTCTGAAGTGCCTCCGGTTGGTTGCCGCCAGCCAGTACATAAGTAAACCTCACTGTAGGTAGTAGGGCATGCGGTGCAACTTATGAAACCTGGCGTGATAATCTGACCTGAAGCCAAACCGCATAGTAGGAGTAGATAGGTTATTATAGTAATTCTTTTCATAGAAAATAAGTTGTAGTCAAGAAACGATAGCACTTGCAATTATATTGCAACACCTTATATAAAAGTATAAAATAAGTTGTAAGATGCTCATGTTTTTTAAATAATATTATACAGTAGGTATACAATGAAAATCCCCAATTACTGCTACCGTATCTATTTGCTGTGGTAACAGGAATTGGGGAAGCATAAAGTGTAATCTATTAAATTATCTCACTCTTTTGTGGTGCTGTTGTCCTTTTTTAAGTTTGTCAGAAATAATTACAGCATTTAATAAGCGAGTACTATTACCGGCGCGTACTATTGCCCAACTAAAAATACTAGCTGTACCTGCAGCTACTGCTGCTAAGCCAATACCTGATGAGTTTCCGCTTGCAAGCATAGTACCTCCTGCCATTAAGCCAATTCCACCATAACCTAATACACGTGAAACCTTTCTCGTTTTTATGTACTTATCCAGCATAGCATACTCAGGAGTTCTTGGTTGTATTAATGGTTTCAGGTTATTGTAGGTAAGTGGTAATAATGGTTTGTTTTGTTCTTTTTGTATGTAGTACAAGACGTGGTTATGGGTACTTGAAGATCCATTTGAATTAGTAGTGGTAGATGTATACATATACTTGAACAAATTGATTTTGCCGGCTGCTACCTGACTAGCAAAAGCACGCTTGCCGATATTGGCATAAGTGCCGGTGCCGGTAGAGTAGAAGGCGACATCTTTTGATTTGAAAGAGGTATCGCCAAGTTCAATTTTGTCTTTCACAAATGCACCTTGACTTCTGGAGGCGTTTGAGCCCTCGTATCTTGCTCCGCTTTTCAATTGTACATAAGGACCAGATTCTGTGCGTGTTTCTGGCAGATTCATAACACGGCAAGAAGATAGTGATGCTATAGCGCCCAGGGCTATAAGGTGTTGTAATTTCATTAGTTATAGTTTTTTATGATGCGCAAAAATAATAGAAACCACCACATTATAAAATCGTTTATGAATTTATGTTTGAGAGATAAATTATTAAGTGTGTCAATAAGCTACTGCATTTTCTAAAAAGCAGTTAACATAAACGATATTAATTCTACCGGTGATAACTAGAACGGCGAGGTAATTCATAATACAAACGCCCCGAAAGCTCGGGGCGTTTGTATTATCTAAAAGAAATGTTACTTAACTCAATCCTTCTATTTCACCATTCACCAACTTAATTCTATAAGCCTGTGGATCTTCAGGTAAGCCCGGCATACGCATTATTTCGCCCGCAATGGCTACTATAAAGCCTGCGCCTGCCTGTATCACCAAGTCGCGGATATGTAAGCTAAAGCCTTCAGGTGCATTTACACGCTTAGGGTCGTCGCTGAAAGAATATTGTGTTTTTGCAATACAGATTGGCAAGTTGCCCCAGCCGTTCTTAGTGTATGATTTTATCTTGTTCTCAACCGTTTGGCTAAAGGTAACTTCACCTGCTTTATACACACGTTTAGCAATCTTTTCAATCTTAGTGCCTATTGGGTCTGTGAGTTCATAAGAGAAGTTGATATCTTTTGATGGGTTGTTTTCTACTACCTCAACTATCTTACGCCCTAGTGCCGCAGCACCTTCACCACCGCTTGTAAAGCCATTGTTGATGGCAAATGCCACACCTTCGCTAGCGCACCATTGTTCCAGATAACCTACCTCATCGTCATTGTCATGCTTGTGGCGGTTAAACGATACAATAACACTCTGGCCAAACTCTTTCATATTGTTGATATGTCTGCGCAGGTTTGCCATACCGGTAATCATAGCCTCTTTGTTTGGCTTAGATATTTCACCATCTGCAACACCGCCATGTAGTTTCAATGCGCCTGTAGTTACTACGATTACAGTTGCTTTTGGTCTCAGGCCAGTGAGGCGGCACTTAATGTCGAGGAATTTCTCTGCACCAAGGTCGCTACCAAAGCCCGATTCTGTAACTACATATTCGTTACTGCTCATTGCCATCTTAGTAGCTATCACTGAGTTACAGCCATGTGCTATATTGGCAAACGGACCGCCATGCACAAACGCAGTAGTGTTTTCTGTTGTCTGCACCAGGTTCGGCATTATAGCGTCTTTCAGTAAAACTGTAATTGCTTCAGCTACACCCAAGTCTTTTACTGTAAACGGACTTTTATCATATCTGTAACCCAATACGATACGCTCTATACGCGCTTGCAGATCATCCATATCGGTTGCCAAACATAGCAGCGCCATTATTTCAGATGCGGTAGTAATATCAAAGCCTGCCTCTGTTGGTATACCATTACCTGACCCGCCGAGTCCTGTAACTATGCTGCGGAGCGAGCGGTCATTAACGTCAAGTACACGACGCCATACAATGCGTTCCAGTCCTTTATCGTTTTTACGGTTTTGGTATTGATAGTTGTCGAGTAGCGCGGCAATCATATTGTTGGCGCAAGTGATAGCATGGAAATCACCTGTGAAGTGCAGGTTGATTTCATCCATTGGCAATACCTGAGAGTAGCCGCCACCTGCGGCGCCGCCCTTCATGCCAAAGCATGGTCCAAGGCTAGGTTCGCGAAGTGCTACTGCGGTTTTCTTACCTATATAGTTAAGTCCCAGAGAAGATGCTACACTGGTTACGGTTTTACCCACACCTGCTTTGTTAGGTGTTACTGCTGTAACCAATATAAGGTTGCTTGTCTTTATTTTGTCTTCGTTGATATATGACAATGGAATCTTTGCCTTATACTTTCCGTAAGGGATAATATCTTCAGGATCAATGCCTATGTTCTGTGCTATCTGAGCTATAGGCTTCAATTTTGCTGCCCTTGATATCTCAATGTCTGATGGAAATTTTGCTGTTTGCTGATCTGACATACGTTTTTGTTTTTCGTTTACAACTAACAAAGTAAATATAAATTGGAATATTAAAAAGGAATATGGTAATTTATTATAGCCCGGAAAGATTTACTGCGCATATTCGCTCATTATTACTTAGCTTAGTGGCTCAAGCATAAAAGTAATAGAAATGGATACTCCGGAAAAGAAAGAGTCGGCACAACCTAAGGCTGCCCCTAAGAAAGCAGCAAAGCTGCCATCAAAATCAATATCATTTTCAGGTCAGGCTACCAAGAAAAATGGGGCTAAAGGCGGCAAAGCACAAATCAATAGTCAGAAGAAGGGTGGTGTGAACCTAATGAAGAAACTGTCGGGAATGTAACCCACTGTTTATAAATATACAGCGAACGCAACAGGATATTATAAGAAAAGGGTGCTAATAGCACCCTTTCGTATTTCGTCTATTTAATCAAGCAACCTCAGTATTCTGTTGTCTACCGACTGAAAGAAAACATCAGGTTTGTAAGTGCGCCAATTAGGTTCTTCCATAAAAGTGATACAACGATCTATTTTCGATTTGTGGAAATCATATTGGGTTTGCTCCGGCATATTAATAGCTACTATCCATCCGCCTTCATCCTTAATGTCCTCAATCCATTCTTCGTAATATTCTCTGTCGCTGCTATGAAAGTTAAGTACGTTCTCGCAGATAAGTATATACTTAGAAATATCCTGGCCAATCATCACATCTATAAGCGATCGCTTCAACTGCATGATATCGTTTTCAACTGCATCATTCCATTCGCCAATCATTTCTATTATGGCATAGTTGAGCTCATAGTCTACAAACAATACCTTCAGATAGAGCGTTCTGGAACCAAACTCATCCCACTGCGGGTGTATATAGTAGTTGTAAACGGTGTTGGAAAACTCAAATTCACTGTGCTCTACACCATAGAAGGGTGACTGCTCGTCCTCTTCAGCGTTATACAAGTGTCGCCAATTAAAAAAAGGTTCAATCTCGTGCATTTCCTATTGCTTCACCCTCTCTCCGGCGGGTTGTTTTAATTGATAAAATGGGGTAGCGTTGCGGCTGTTTATTGTCCGGTCATTTGTCTCCATGCATTCATGCCACCTGTTACATTAGCTACATTAGTGAAGCCCGCCTGCTCCAGAAATAAACATGCCTGCATGCTGCGCATACCGGCTTTACAATGCACTATCAGTTCTTCGTCTTTCAGGTCATCAAGTTCTTCCAGTTGCATGCTCATTATCTTACCCAGCGGCACTAATTTGCCATTGATATTGAATTCAGCATATTCCGAAGGTTCACGAACATCGATGATGTGCAGTGCCTCGCCATTGTCCAGTCTGCTTTTCAGCTCTTCAACAGTAATGTTCTTCATACTATAGTTTGATTATTTTTTTAGGAGTTCCGGTTACACCATTGCAGGTAATATTGATCAGATACATGCCCGGTTGCAGGCTGATAATATCTATTTCACTATCACTTGAGGTAGTCCCGTTTTTTATTGTTCTGCCTTGCATATCACTAATGATATACATTACAGTATTGTTTTCTTGCAGCGATATATTGATGTTGTTTGTGGTCGGATTAGGGTATACCTGCCAACTATCTGCAGGCACGGGAATAGCATCAGAGATATTGCTCGATGTTACTTTCTGCCCCAGTAATGGACGCATCATTATTGCACCATGCACTAGGGATGTATTCCATGAGGAGAGTACATTATAATATGCATGATTGCTACCAATACGGTTCAAATCAAGCCCGAAATACAGACTGTCACTACCGCTTTCTGCGGGCATAAGCACACCGGCATAAAATGTGCCTGCTGGCAATGGTAATGGGGTATCGAATTTATAGGTCCAGAAATCGTTGATTACCTCTCCGTAGCCGGGGTAGCATGGATCTTGTGTATACAGCAGATTGTCTGCTACAGCACCATTGATGCCAGCTATCTCAGAATACACAACAATTGAAAATGTCTTGTACGCAGATGGTGGTGCCATTCTGCCAAAGTAGATAGACATGCCCTGCATTGTATCGGGTGTATTCAGGTGTTGCTCTATCGCTATCTTGCCCGGTAAAGATGGGAATAGATTAAGGTAATAGCTTTGTTCCGCAGTGCCGTCGTCGTAAGCCAGATAGTTATCAAATACCTGTTCTTTCACTATGGTATCATTACCTGCACTGCCTGTGGTTGATGTAGCTTGTATGTAGTGCGTGTTCTTAAATACTACCTTGCTGTTGGCCCCGGGAGATGGCACTGTAGTAGTATAAGCATTGTTGGTTGCCTCCTGAATTGCATCAGCATTCAATATGGTTGTATTGGTAACATTTGTTTGTAAAACAGTGCCTGTTCCTTCATCGCTAGCCGTAAAACCGTATGTGATGCTCTGAGGGGTAGTATAATTATTATGAATACTGTCTTTATAGGTCAGTGCTCTTTCCGCAGTAGGGTTTGCCAGAAACTGCCTGTAGGGCATTGATGTGTAATCATTGAGCAGGAATGTAGGGTTAGAGGAGAACCCAATATCATTGACAAGGGTGTCATACATGTTTCTGCCTACATCCATTCTTATGTAATCCAGATTCCAAATAGCATCGGCATAGTTAAGCGCAGCAATGTTGACAAACCTGAACTGGAATTGATTATAAAAATAAAGTGTATCAGTGATAGGAATCATCACTTGCGTGAATGGTTGCAGCGCACTGCCCGGCATTTTCCAAACAGGTAGCCAGTCGCCATACCTTACTCTCATGAACAAAATAAATGAATCAGCAGCCAGTGGGTAAAAACCTAAACCCTGTGGCTGATAAAAAAAGCTGAGATATACACTGTCTGCCGGGGTGTGACCACTTAGGTCAATAGGCTGGGAAGTGAGGCTATCTGCATATCTGAAGTCTGAATTACTATATGGATCCCATGGTGTTCCTTGTGCATTGAGTGCATCAAAAGTGGCTACACCTCTGCTCACCGGGCTCACGCACATAGTGTTATTGATATACACTTGGTTTTCTACCCATTTAGTATTGTCGGGGAATAAACCATACCCCGTGAAATCTTCGAAGAAGGGTAGTGTTGTTGCCGTCGTTTTTTTTACTGTTCTGCTTTTTGCAGGTTGGTGTTGCAACACAGCATTATATCCCAATGAGCCGGTACGCTCTTGTCCATAACAACTAACAACTGACGCCAGTAGGTATAGGAAAATCGGGAATATATAGATTATGGCTTTTTTCACTTTATATTATCGTCCGGGTCGAATGGTGGTTTATTAGTAACGTTAGCCGGTGGCGGATTATTGTCTCCTCCCTCATAATCTGATGGGTCAGGCTTTTGTTTGATGTAGACATCAATCATATCACCCATCTTTATTTTGTTCGGCTGTCCGGTAGGTGTTAATGGTTTTTGTGCCTGACGAATAATGTATGCATTTGGCGTATCTATTATTTCTCCGCTCATTTGCTCTACCACAATATTCATGATCAGGTTGTTGGCATTAACGATAGCAGTAGCCTCATCTACAGTCATGTGCGTTAGGTCCGGAACATTGAGATCGGTATTACCTAATCCGTTCCCTATTATAAGGTCAATCTTACTGCCCTGAGGTATCATCTCTCCCGGACGAATTGGTTTACCTTTATATTTTTGTTCCTTGATTGCTCCACGTGCAATATCCGGTACATAAGTAGTATCGCCTACAAACATTTTATTGTTCTTCAACAACATCTCTGCACTGCGGTATGATAGGCTGATGAGGTTCGGCATTGGCACTCGCATTGGCGTAATGCTGTTCACAGTTATCATTACTATTCTACCTGTTTTTACTGTAGAGCCGGTGTCCGGTACTTGCTTCAGTACGCTCAATGGTTTTGCCGTAGGGTCAAAAGTAGAATCAACATGCACATCAAAATGCATATCACGCAGTTGCGTAATCGCATCGTTCATATTTTTCCCTTTCAGGTTAGGTATTTTTACCTGTTCGCCATGGTGGGTCAAAAAGCCCAGTCCAAAGAAAAATATAATATAGATGGTAGAGAACGTTGCTGCTACCATCAGAAAATTGAACCAGAATGACCTTTTAACTTCTTCCTTCATAAAGGATATAAATCAGGTATAAATGTAAGTAAATTATAAAGAATGATTTTTTAGGCAGTCTTCGAGCAGTGTGCCATAAAAATCTTTCAGTGTCATACCCGATGCTCTCACTTGTTGCGGAACAATGCTGTTCTCGCTTTGACCCGGCATAGTGTTTACCTCAAGAAAGAACAATTTATTGGTTTTTGCTTGTAAGATAAAATCCATTCTTACAATGCCACGGCAGTTGAGGTGGCGGTAGATATACATGGCTTTATTTTCAAGCTGTTCTTTTATGTTTGCAGGTATTTGTGCCGGTGTGATTTCCTTTGTAACACCGGGAGTATACTTAGCCTCATAGTCAAAAAACTCGTTCTGGCTCAATATCTCGGTTGCAGGTAATGCACTCAGCACACCATTTACTTTATAAACACCGATAGTTAATTCTCTGCCTTCAATGAATTCTTCAATCAATACCTGATTATCTTCTCCAAATGCCTTTTCAATGGCCGGCAATAACTCTTCTACATGTTTTACCTTGCTTACGCCGAGACTACTGCCGCTTTCATTTGGTTTTACAAATACAGGCAATTTCAGTTGGTCAAGTATTGCGCCCATTGAAAATGGTTCGCCCTTTATCAGGTGCACAGAATTGGCAATGTTCACTACATTGAATTCCTTTACTACCTTATTACAATAACTCTTGTTGAACGTTAATGCGGATACAATGGCATTACAAGTAGTATAGGGTATCTGCATCATGTCCAGATAGCCTTGTATACGACCATCTTCTCCCGGTGAACCGTGCATCGCAATGAAAACACAATCAAAAACAATCTTTATCCCATCAACTAACAGTGTGAAATCGTTTTTATCTACCTGTATTTTACTGCCGGCATGTTCATGATACCATTCTTCTTTTGTGATAATTATTTTATATATATTATAAAGGGTCGTATCCAGACTTTTTTCAATAGTTTCCGCTGTTTTTATTGAAATAACGAACTCTCCAGAGTAACCGCCCGCAAGTAGTGCAATATTCTTCTTCATCTTATTTAAGGGTAATATTTACCGCAGCCAAAGGTAATATATACCATGCATATCTTTTACATAATAAAGCAGGCAGACTAAGTTAAAATTGTTGTTTCTGTAGATATTTTACCCTCCAAACAGCAAAACCGCTAGTGTAGGATGTTTATTTGAATTGGGGGATTGGGTGCAAACATCTTGAGGTAGGCGCATTCGCTTTATATGCTTGTTTATATGCATCACAACCATTTCCCAAACCTTTAACAAAAAATACTTCCTGAAAATCAGTCACCTTTTTGGGTTATTGGTATTAATATCTAAAACACGCTAGCTACTTTTTTGTTGATTATTCACCTGCTGAATGCATGCTGTAGGTGTGCCGGATTTCTTTTTTTCATCTCTAAAACATACCGTTATGTCTCCTAAAAGTCTTGTTTGGCTCTTGCCATTGGCATGTCTCATTGCTTGCAATAAGGCCTCAAATCACGAAAGATATGCAGTAAAGGCAGATAGTGCCGAAACCCTTACTGCTGATACATCCGGCGGGTCTGCACTCGATGCTCCGGATAGAAAAATAATACGCACTGCTGATTTCAATTGTAAGGTGCAAAACGTAATGACTGCAGTAAATAGTCTGGAACACATTGTTAAGTCAGTTGGTGGAATTGTACAAGAGAGTAG
>CANGMZ010000043.1 GCA_947454715.1 Chitinophagaceae bacterium | reverse complement strand
TAAAAACCAAAACAGCCAGGAAAAGCCCCGGCTGTTTTGAATATCAATAAATGAAAATTACTTAATTACGTTAAGCTTAGCAATTGAGTGTCTGCCATTAACAAGAACCGAAACAACATACATACCATTAGGCATATCTTCTGTTGATAACTGATAAGACAATGTACCTGGCAATGCACCACCATTGTATACTTCCTTAACCACACGACCTGTTCTGTCAAGAATCATGATCTGTAAAGAACCAATCTGGCTAACTTCTACAGAAACATTTACCAAAGACTGAGCTGGGTTAGGGAAAACTTTCAACATTGCAGTAGCATTTGGATTAGCAACATTGTTAACACCAACGTTAGAAGGAGCTGTATAACATGTAGTATCATAGCTAGTGTTCAATGGGTCAAAGTTACACCATCCGTTCATCCAGTTATCAGTAGTAGTACCGGTGTAAGGAAATGCACCTACATAGTTAACGTTTGTAAAGAATGCATCGCTTGCTTTCGTGTTTACAAAATCAGGAGCAAAACCAGGAACGTTATAGTTTGCATAACCACCTGTTGTATCATAATTCAAAGGCAAGTTAGCATGGAACGGATGTGCTGAATTGTACACAATTGGAGAAGTACTTGTTGGCACCATACCCGGGTTAGAAAGGTTAAATGGATTGCTTAAACGAACACCAGTCTGTTCAGTTGCATATTCAATGTTATGGAATGAAGGATTTCTGATCCAAGAGAACGGACCTGCGAAACCTGCAAGTACTGACCAGTCTGTACCTGTTGATGTAGTATCAGCATTTGAAGTAGTTGGCGTCAAAGAACGTGCACCATCTTTTACAAAAACTACATCCTTATTGAATGGAGTAGATGGCATACCGCAGATGATATTGTTTCTGAACTGAAGGATACCATTACCGATGTTAGCTACTGTAGAACCAAATGAAGCAGAAGACTCATCAATCAAAACACCTGCAGGGTAACCAGCCAAAATACTGTTCAAGATACTGATAGCACTACCACGACGAATATGAGCAGCAGAAACGAACTGTGGATCATAAGCAGTAGACGTTGGGCTAACCAATGGGCCTATGATAGTACAGTTTGAAAATACAGGTTTAGTAATCTTTGAAGTATCACCTGCAAGACCTGTTGCAGTTCCTGACTGATAGCTATCACTTTCAAAACCTTTTGATCCGCTCTGGTCAGCAGCGTAAGGATCTCTCAAACCAACGCAAAACTGATTTTTACCATTGTAACCATTATCTGTATCAAAATCATCATCCCAACCTGCATAAGCTACGATGTACTTTGAGTTCACAGAACCACCAAACCACTCATAACTATCATCACCACTGTATGATACCTGTATGTGATGGATTGTTGTTGCATTACCTACACCACAAAAAGTAAGACCATTGATCTCATTGTTTGGAGAAAAGGCAACACCACCAAATTCAATACGGCAATAAGTCATTGAACCACTGTTGTCATTAGGGTTAAGACCACCATAAAAAGAACGTGGACCACCTTCTACCTGACCCTGACCTGAAGTCCAGTTCACAGGAGCCTGTCCGCACAAGATAACACCACCCCAGTCTCCGTAAGAACGGCTACCAGCTGGCTGGTTAGATGTGAACACGATAGGATGATTGCGAGTTCCGTTTGCAAAAATCATTGCACCACGCTCAACAATCAATGATCCTTTAGAATCCTTATCCCCTTTAATGATTACACCTGAGTCAATTGTCAGCGTGTGTCCTGCAGTTACGTACACGTAACCTTTCAACAGGTACTGTTGATCACAAGTCCAGTGTGTGTCAGTGGCGATACTGTCCTGAACAGTAACAACTGTATAGGCCATTGAAGTACCAATACAGCTCAAAAGCAAAGAAGATGCTAGTAGAAACTTTTTCATAACATTTGTATGTTTGAATGCAAAAGTATCTTGCCAATGTTACGGCAAAATGAACAAGATGTTACCTAAACATCAATTTAATATGAGGGAAGTGGAATAATCGATTAAAATAATATATACTAAATAACAAATTGACATTCCGCAATTAAAAAAAGGGGTAAATGACTAAATATCATTTACCCCTACAATCGCATTTTTTAAAATAAATTAGAAATTAATCTTCACACCAATTGTATAGTATCTACCTGGTTTGTATGTCTTATATTCTCTGTCAGATGAGTTAGAATCAAACTTACCATCCTTGTTAGAATCCTTAACTAAAGATATCTTAGAGTCTAACAAATTCTGAATTCCGAAATTCAATAAGTAATGCTTTTTAAACAGCTTAGACAAGGTAAGATCTAAAGCCTGAAATGGCAATTCTCCAATACTTTCTCCACCACTCTGCACTGTACCTGCGGCATATAATCTTGCACCATAAACATTATACAAAAGTGAACCTTTAAGGCCTAATGCATCATTCTGGTAATAAGCACCCATATTAACTACATAAGGCGATTGTCCCTGCAATGTAGAAGATGGTATCTGATAATGCTTGATTGTCGTGTCTATCTTCGATTCACTCTTAGACAAAGCAAGATTTCCAACAAAACTTATGTTCTTAAAGAAATTTGTACCCAATTTATTATCGATGAATACAAGGTTCTTTCTGATATCCAACTCTAATCCTGCAGAATATGCCTTGCTACCATTTATGAATGTTAGCGTTTTATTATCACCACTTGTAAATGGATCGATTACTCGGATAATAGCATTGTTGATTGTTTTATAGAAAACACCTATATGAATCATTTCTCCGGATGAAGGATAGAACTCATAACGAAGATCGAAATTATGAATCTCAGACACCTTCAGTGTATCTCCATTTGGAGACGAATTGGTAGGCTGTAAAGAACCTTTTATCAATGCCAGATCTTCAAAGTCATAATAAACAACAGGAGCAAACTCTCTGAATTCAGGTCTGTTGAGCGTTTTACCATAAGCTGCTCTTACCAAACTCTTGTCAGTAAAGTTGTAGGACAAGTTCACCGAAGGTAATAAGAAATTACTCTTCAATTCTGGTCTGAGTGTATCTGTACCTACATAACCTACCAGCGATTGTTTATTGCTTTCATATCTTGCACCACCTACTACATTAATATGTTTACCAACCGGCACATTCAATGAAATAAAGCTTGCATAAAGATCATTCTTAGCTGTGTACTTATCATAAGTATCAGTTCCCTCATCCATAACAAATCCTTTGCTATTGATATTCTGATCAGCAAAAATGTTATTAATGTCCAACTTCTTCAATGAATCAGCATGCGCACCATTACCTGCACTACTATTGATTGTGTAAGAGAACTTGCGAATGTTGAGCGCTCTGCGTTTCAGTTCTATATAATTACCCGCATTCACAGTAAATGTAAATTTATCATTCACTTTTATCTTCTGTGAAAATTGATGATTGAAGCTATAGATCTTCTCGTAAAGTGAAGAATAATATCTGCCACCACCAAAGTTTGCATCCACAGCATTAGTAACAGCAGCTTTAAAGAAAGTATCTGTACCTACAATTCCTCTGGTATACTTTATTCTTCTCAAATCAGGCTGATTCTTAAATACATCATTGTAACCAAGTGTCCATGTATATCTTCTTGAGTCATCTGCCTTCTTGTGCGTACCACTTAACTGAGCTGAGTAAGTAGCCTTACTGTCATAACCCATTGCATAATCCTTCTCAGGGTTTTGCGAAGAGTCAGCACCTGTTGTTCTCATCAACAATGTTGACTTTCCAATCTGACTATATAGATTTTTAAATTCAATTTTACTATTACCAATTGAGATACCTGCATTTTCCAAAATACCGATACCTACATTCTTACTATAGATATGATCGTTGTAATCATAGTTTCTTGAAGTAACAGAATCCCAATCTTGTCTGTTTACCGTATTGTTTGTTTCAGTGCTGGTGTAAGTAATACCAAATGTGTTACCAATTTTAACCTTATTCAATTTCAAAACACCTGAATATGACATACCAAAACGCATATCGGGAGTAGCTGTCTTTGTTTTTATTGACCAGTCATTTCCAAAAGCCTTACTTATTGCTGTATGGTCTTGACCAATATCTGATTTATTTACACGATCAGGTGTTCCGGCAGGCAAACCACGACTACCATCATCATACCCTAACCAATCTGTCTTAGATGATTGATTGTAATTAAATGGCTTTCCTGTAGTATTATCTCTGCTTGATGATTGTAAACTGATTGATAATTGGTTCTTATCCTGCAATGATGTCGTATATACTTTTACCATACCACCTGCAAAATCACCAGGCAATTCAGGAGATGGTGTTTTAAATATCAAGACTCTATCTATAAGACCACTTGGAATAATATCGAATGAGAACGACTTCTTATCAGCTTCACTACTTGGCGCTCCTGCATCATTTAACCAAACTGTGTTATAACGATCAGGCAAACCACGAATGACAACGAAACGGTCGTCTTGTATTGTAACACCGGGAATACGCTTTACCACATCTGCAGCATTGCGATCCATAGATTTAGAAATCTGTGAAGAACTTGTTCCGCTAACTACAGCATTACTCGTTTTAATTTCATTGATAACAGCAGTTTCTGTATTTGAGATCTTCTTTGCAGTGATTTCCACAGACTTCATTTCGCGCTCTAGCTCTTTCATTCGAACTTCAAGCACTATGTCATTGCCTTCTACTTTTACAGTTCTTTTTTCTGTGATGAATGTAAGATAGCTGATGGTAAATATGTATTCACCATTTTTAATTCCTGACAACTCAAACTTACCATCTATATCTGTAACCGCACCTCCTGTGTTACCTTTTACAGTACTATCTGCAGGCTTATAAGCAACAGAAGCATTCACAACTGGTAAACTGTTCTTGTCCTCAACAACAGTACCCTTCACCACACCGGCAAACGAACTAAAGGAAAGGAAAATACAAAATAAGGAAAGGAAAAATCTTGCCATCTCTTTTTTTGCTGCAAAATTATGCATGCAAATTCTCGTAATGACCCAATCAATGTTATCAAATTGCTGTCGCAATATTACCTTAATGTTAAGTGATTATTAACTCACTTTACAAACAGATTTCTTATAATTGGTTACAACATCTCTATATAAATTCTCGTAGAGGGGAATAATATGTTGCTTTTCGAATTTACGTGCTTGTGCTATTGCAGCCTTCTTAAAGTGCGCCAACTGCATGTCGTCCTTCAATATTAATAATGCATTTTGAGACATATCGGCTACATCACCAACATCGCTCAGATAACCTGTCTTCCCTTGTAAATTGATTTCAGGCAAACCACCTGCATTAGTCGATATTACCGGCACACCACATGCCATAGCCTCTAGTGCCGACAGACCAAAACTCTCTGTTGCTGATGGCAACAAGAATAAATCTGCAATACTGAGTATCTCACTGATCTGCTCTTGCTTACCTAAAAAACGAATATCATGAAATATACCTAATTCTTTAGCCAACTCTTCTACATTCTGCCTTTCCGGGCCATCACCTATCATCAATAGCTTAGCAGGTATCTCTTTTTTAACTGAATCAAATATCCTGATTACATCCTCAACTCTTTTTACCGCCCTGAAATTAGATACGTGTACCAGAATACGCTCGCCATCGGGAGCCAGCATTTGCTTGAAATGCCCCTTGTCTGTTTGGTGAAAACGTTTCACATCAACAAAATTCGGTATAACATGAATTTCCTTCTCTATACTGAATGAACGTAATGTCTCTTCTCTCAGATTATCAGAAACTGCAGTAATAGCATCACTTTCATTAATAGAAAATGTCACTACCGGCGCATAAGTAGGGTCTTTTCCTACTAATGTAATATCCGTACCATGTAGTGTTGTAATAAATGGTATATCCAAGCCCGACTTCTTCAATATCTGTCGCGCAAAAAACGCTGCCGATGCATGTGGTATCGCATAGTGAAGATGAAGAAGGTCTAGTTGATTATTGGTAATTACATTCACCATGGCACTTGCCAAGGCTGTTTCATAAGGAGGAAATGCAAACAATGGATAGGTAGGCACCTTTACCTCGTGAAAATAGATATTAGGATGAAAACTCTGACTCAGCCGCACCGGCTGTTCGTATGTAATAAAATGAACCTCGTAGCCCTTGTCAGAAAGTGCCATACCCAGCTCTGTAGCTAATACTCCACTACCGCCAAATGTAGGGTAACATACTATACCTATTTTCATAATTTTCGTTATCCCTCACAAATATCACGCTATAACAGCAAATAAATGCAATAGTGGCATTGGTTTTAATAATAAGGTAAGATTGCAGACTATTATCACTCGGTTATTCATTGCTAACTAAGCTCACCAACAATCCAATACGCATTATTTATTAGAATAATTTTTAGGAATCGAAAAGGGCATTTCCAGCTGTTTATCAAACTCAACACCCTGCAACTCCATCTCCAATAAAAACTTATCTGCTCCGTTAAGTATATCAACCGCCCTTGATGTAGAAACTTTCCTACCACTGAACAGTTCAAAATTATCGTACCGCAGTGTTGCCTGCGGACCATTCGGGGCAATAGTATTGACCTGATCAGACACCATTACACTATCCTGCTTCCTGTAATTAATGGTTTGTGCATAACTGCTGTCCGCTACATGCAATAACCACGTAGCCCCCAATACGGCCACATCTTTTATTACTCCGTTTCTCAGTGGTGCACCTATTATCAGATTCTGCAACGACATGAAGTCAACCTTCGTAGGCAATATTTTTGCTACATCTGCCAGCGATATTCGCGTACCACTTTTTTGCTGATAATTGATCATAAACAAGCTATCAGGAGTAATGTATACTCTTGCCGCATGAAACATCCCCCCAAGCGCAGTGATATCTACCCATATCGCCGTGTCTTTCTTCAATCTGATGTTGGCTGTAAAATCCTGTTTATCTTCCGGACTTTCGAAGTGTACTTTTGCTTTTGCTGAAAAACTGGAATACTGCAAACGACTGTCATATACAGGACTTATCATATCTACCAACTGCTTCATCAGTCCTGCAGTATCGGGTGCGTTACTGAAAGTATCCTGCTCCGGTAATACAATTCTATTTTGCACCGGCACAACAGTAACTACTTTATTTGTATCCGCAACCGTTGTTGTTACTGCATTTTTTTTACCAACTATCAACCGTTGTAACGAACAAGAGCTGATACCCGATGATAGTACTACAAGTAAAACACTGCCGCATAAAAATCTATTCATACAATTTTTCTTCACTGATCTTTTTATCAAGCAGCGGATTTTCGCTACCCTTTTCTTTTGCAGATTTCCAATACTGAACTGCCTTCACTTTGTCATTGAGTTTATAATATACATCACCAAGATGCTCATATACCGCCGCATCAGCTCTTTTATCAGGAGCATTTACTGCTTTTTCAATATTTACCTTGGCTTGCTCATAATTACCCATTTTATACAATATCCAACCATAAGTATCCAAAAAAGTTGTTTCATTTGGTCTTAATTGTAACGATTGCTCAGACATCACCTTCGCCTGCTCCAATTTCACACCTCTTTCCGACAAGAAATAGCTATAATTATTTAGTACTGTTGGATTTTTAGGATCACTTGCCAGCGATTTGTCAAATGAATTATCCGAAAGGTCATACTGTTTTGTGGTATTATATATTTCCCCAAGCATAGCATAAAAATCTGCCTGTTTTTTGGCATCGTTCTCCGGCACCATATCAACAGCCCTATTCAATGCCTTTATCGCTGCGGGGTACTCCTTCTTATAGTAATGCCCCAACCCATTATAGTAATGTACAATTGCCTGATTAGGGAATAATCTCATTACTTTTTCACTGTATTTAATCAGTGAATCTGCATTATTCTGATATGCATACGCATTCAACAAACGATTCCAGATATCGAAACTCGAAGCTTTTATCGATAGTGATTGTTTATAAGCAACAATAGCCTTATCTATCTGCTGATCTGAAGCCAGAAAGTCACCATAAGTACCTAGCAACTGAGCATCTTTAGGATGTTGCACTAAAAGTTCTGCTAGCATAGGTAGCCCCTCTTTGTTCTGAGCAGCATCACTTAGGTTTTGGATATAGATATAGAACAACTGTAATTGAAGTTCTGCTTCCAATTTCTTATTCTGTATCGCCTTTCGAGCATATTTTCTAAAATTAGCAGAGTCAGCCTTTTTCAGATAATAGTCAGAAAGTGCCATCTCTATAGCTGGCTCACCTGGCAAAGACTTATCTGCGTTCAGATATACTTCAAGCGCCTTTTCCGGCATCTTGTTGTTTTCATACAAGTCTCCTAACAGTTTATAGTATTTACCATTTCTGGGATCTTGAGCTATCAATTCCTTGGCTACTTCAGTGGCTTTATCCACTTTGTCCATTGCTAGATATACTTTGACCTTTTGTATCAGAATATCATCATCAGAACCACTGAGTACTAACGCTTTATCTATGTAAGTTAGCGCCTGATCATATTTCTTAGCCTTTTGATAATAATCGGCAGCCTGCATGGCATAGTTAGCATCTCCGGTCTCTTTGTCTGCCAATGCAGCAGCTACCTGAGCCGCATCACTATACTTACCTTCCTTGGCCAATACAGTGGCATAAGCCATATTATACCACTTATTATCCTTGACTAAGGCCACGGCCTTTTTTATATTGGCCTCCGCTTTGTCTAACTTCCTGTCATCATCATACAACAAAGACAACTCATAAAATCCCGTAGCATTATTAGGATCAAGCTGAACGAGCTGCTCAAACAGTTCAGTGGCTCGCTTACTATCCCCATGCTGTTTTGCCTTTGCCGCATCAAAAAAAACATCATTTATTTTGACGGACTTTATATTAACAGGTAATGCTACCGTATCTGCAGCACCCGGTTTCTGGGCACTGGCAGTGGTAGCAATACAGCCTGCTATTATTGGCAGGGTTAGATACAATAAAATGGTTAACCTCATATTTGTGTAGAGAAGTCACCAAGGCTCATTTCCCTTGGCTTTTCACTGTAATTTACCTCTTTTCCCAACATTGAAGTATGAAGGTTCGCATTTTTAACAATAGTATTTACACCTATTATACTGTTCACAATACGCGAATCTTCAACTATAGCACCCTTCTCCAGAGATACATGTGGACCTACTACTGAATTTCTCACCACAACATTGTCTCCTAAGAAACAAGGTTGTATGATTACTGAATTTTCAACTATTGCGCTTGATGCAATTAGCTGTTCTTTGTTTTGCTTAATTTCCAGTATGCGTTGGTTAGTATATACTGTTGCGTCTTTATTTCCGCAATCCAACCACTCTTGCACCTGATCTGTATAGAACTTAACACCATTTTGCAACATGTGGTCCATAGCATCAGTAATCTGGTATTCGCCCTTCAGCATTATTTTATTATCAATCAGTCGTTGCAATTCCTTTTTAAGACCTGCACCATCTCTGAAATAATAAACACCGATTATAGCCAAATCAGAAACAAAATCTTTTGGTTTTTCAACAAATGCTTCAATTTCGTTCTTGTCATTAAGCTTCACCACACCAAATGCACTAGGGTCTGCTACTTTTTGCGTCCAAACAATCGCATCCTTATTCTTATCAATACTAAACTTAGCATCAAACAACGTATCTGCAAATGCAATAAACACATTACCTTCCAAACAATCTGAAGCACAAAGGATAGCGTGAGCAGTACCTAATGCTTCATGTTGATAACAAATTTTTCCCTTTGCACCCAATGCCGCCGCTACTTCAACCAAATGATTTTCTACTTCCTTACCAAAAGTAGGTCCTATGATAAATGCTATTTCTTCAACTTTTTCATTGCTCGTAGCCAAAATATCTTCAACAAGTCTCTGAACAATTGGTTTGCCTGCAACATGCAATAGTGGCTTTGCTGTAGTGAGCGTGTGAGGGCGCATACGTTTGCCCATTCCTGCCATTGGGATAATGATATTCATATCAGATCTCTATTTTTGAATAAATTAGTTAATAATATTTTTTATACTACACTCCGGTATGCCCGAAACCACCGGCTCCCCTTGTAGTATCATCTAAGGTAGTTGTTTCTGCCCATTCCACCTTTTCGTAGCGGGCTACAATCATTTGTGCAATTCGCTCTCCATCTACTATTGTTTGGTCTTCAGTAGACAAATTAATCATCGGCACCATCACTTCTCCTCTGTAGTCACTATCTATAGTTCCGGGCGTATTAACCAGCGAAAGGCCTCTTTTTATTGCCAATCCGCTACGAGGGCGTATCTGCGCCTCATGCATCTCCGGTATGGCTATAAATAACCCTGTAGGAATCAGCTTCCTTTCCATTGGTTTCAGCGTTACCGGCTCAGGCAACCATGCTTTCAGATCCATACCACTGGCTCCCGCCGTTTGGTAGGCCGGAAGGTCATGCGGCGACTTATTTATTATTGCTACCTGTATCATGTTTTATTAAGAATGCGGGCAAAGGTAAAAAATAAGGCATTAGTTTCACCTTATTCCTGTTTCACTCACCTCTCCCCTGTTAAAAAATAACAATGCGGTAAAGAACGAATATAATAAAATTCCGTGTTGCGTAGCCAGCACACTCTCAGTAAAAAATGTAATAGCAAAGACTAGCAACAGGTAAACAAATAGATAATCTTGGGTTCTTATCGCCTTCATAAAATACCATGCAAGCGCACCGGCAAATAATATTATACCTATCAACCCGAATGATATCCACTGATAAAAATACTCGTTATGTGGGTCGAATGAATTTACATCCCGCTCATAATACAACGAATAAAAACAATATCTTGTTTTTAACAAATGTAAGAGCCTACCAGGGCTGCAGCCGGTCAACCAATACTGCTTTACCATACTCCAATCTACACTCACAATCATTTTTCGCTCATGGATAGAATTATCTGTCACATTTTGCTTCAGGCTCGTACCAATTCCCGCCATTTCATTAACCCGCTGACTCACAAACGGCACAAACACATAAGACAACACCATTAACGACAAAACGCCTACAAATGTCCACTTATACCGCGCTAATGCCTTACGTCTCAACCATGCCACATGTGCAAACATAATCACCATTGCTATAAGTGGTGACTTTGCCAATAAAGGCAAAAGGAACGCGAGCATTGTGTAGAACATGATGTATTTAACGGTTCTGTTCATCTTTTGCCCCCTTACCAATAAAACCGCAATACCAAATACCAGATACATACTGATATAGGTGGGGTGTATACCCGTAAGATCCTCAAAAAATATACGATAGGTAACATGGTTTACCCCACGAAAACCTTCCGGAGCCAACGCATATTTTACGACAAACCAAACATTGCCCACTATACAAATAAAGATACTCCCATATATAAAATAAACCAACTCATTAAGTATAACTCTGATTTTCGCAACAGATATCGATGCAAAAACTAACGGCAGCAATAGATAAGACATTTTATACTCACATAATGTCTGTGTCACTGACCTATATGCCGTAGGCGTTAAAGGCACGGCTATCAGATATAATAAATACAGTGCCCCTAAGCAGATAGCTGTAATGTAATTAGTTATGGGTAATCGCTGACCAGACTTGAACGTACTGAAAATAAAATATGCACACATACCAAACAACACAAGCACCTGTGGTTGCATTGGCAGAAAGAACGACACCATTAGCAGTCGTGCAGCATATTTGTCTATATTTTGCAGTCTACTTTTTTCGTTCATTACCATAAAACTTTAAATAACACTCATTCACATAATCGCTCAATTCCTGCTTAAACCGCTCATCTGAAAACCGGAGCGAATTTTCACGAATAGCTTTATGATCTGTAAGTGGTTGTTGCTCAAATTTATTTACTGCTTCAATCAGGCTTTCCTCCTCCTGTTCCGCAAAAAGATATCCACTCACACCGTCATTCACTGTTTCGGTGTACCCCCCATAATCCAGTGCTATCACAGGTGTTCCGCATGACTGCACCTCTACACACAATATACCAAAGTCCTCCTTCGCAGCAAAAATACACGCCTTGGCTTCCTGAATATACCTAATCATCTCCTCATCTTTACGATAACCCAGCCATTCAATATTTTTAGAATGCTCCAGTATCTCTGTAAACTGCTTTGTTCCATAACCCTCCCCTATCAACACCAATTTCTTATCCTGCATTTGCTGAAAGGCACGGACAATCATATCTATTTTTTTATAAGGCACAAAACGCCCCAGACAGAGATAATAGTCTTTACGCTCACCCTCAAATAAAGAAAACTTTCCGGTTCTGACCGGCGGATAAATCACCTTGGCATCTCTGTTATAGCTATCCTTTATTCGCCTTTTTACGTGCTCAGAATTTGCTATAAAGTAGTGAACATTATCTGCGGTTTTCAGATCCCACTTTCTTATGTAATGTATAAACCACTTGTATAAAAAGAACTTACCTATAGCATGATGTGCCACATAATCGTCATACATATCCCAGGCATAGCGCATTGGCGTATGACAATAACAAATATTCAATATTGCAGCATCTGCTCCTATACCCTTTGCAACAGCATGGCTGGTAGAAATTATCAAATCATACCCTTTCAGCCTGAATTGCTTCATCAACCAAGGCATCACCGGCAGCATATACCTATATATTTTAGACACAAAGGGTATCTTCTGCATCAACGATGTCTTTACCACATTATCCCTTAATATCTCTTTCTTATCAGCCTCATTAAACTTATTAAATAATGTATAAACAGTAACATCTTCATGTTTGTATATATCAAGTATATCGCCGGCTACTTTCTCTGCGCCGCCATTTGCCTTAAACCAATCATGTACAAATGCTACTTTCATCTAATTTTATTAACGCTTATTCTTCTCAGGACAGCCACCAGACAGAAATAAGGACATTATATGTCCTTATTTCATTTTCGACAAAATCACTTCTGCAGCTTTCCTGTAATTATATTTTTCAAGCAGCAAATTAATGCTTTCTTTATCAAACCGCCTGCGCTCAGTTACTACATTACTTAATTGCTGCGCTACATTGTCTATTTGCAACGGATTGCAAAAAACAGCATATTGCTCAAATAATTCTCTGTAAACGGGTATATCGGAACACAATATTTTACTCCCAAAAAACAAACCCTCCAGCATAGGTATACCAAAACCCTCGTAACCGGATAAGGACACTACTACCTCTGCCCTTTCATATAGCGTTTTCAGCTCCTCGTCGGTTAGTCGTTGATATATCTTTATATTGTCCCCTAGCTCATCATCACCAATACCGCTATCGCTAAATATCTTATTCTTATCACCAACCAGCACAAGCGTATATTCTTTTTGAATATCACTCTTTAAAAATGCCTTTACCAGATTTTGTTGATTCTTACGCTTGTTAAACGTGCCCACCGACAAGATAATTTTCTCTTTTATTAATTCAAAATTATCACTATCTGCTTTCAAATCGTCAGAAATACCGTTATAGGTAACTGAGATTTTATTTCTGGGTATCTTATAATATGTAACCAACTCGTTACATATTGTTTGACTTACAGTAAATAAGTGTCGGGCATGTATTGCAAGTCGGGGTATCAAAATATTATACCATGTAGAAAATCCTTTTGAATTCCACTCCGGATGATGGTAAAAAGCCAGATCATGTATCGCAATAAAATTATTACTATACATCAAAGGAGCAGTGTTTGCCAAACTGAGCAATTTGGGACTTTTCTTTTTGAAAAGATAAAGTGGTAAATCTATTTGTTCCCAAAGATGACCGGTATTACTACCAACAACAACTGCCCCTAATTCTTTAGCAACTTCAACATTAACAATATTTTTAGGTGTAATAAATACACTCTCAGGATATAATTCTTTTATTTGTCTGCTACATTCTATTGCATACCTTTGCACCCCCGAAATCGATTGTGTCAGAAAGCGTGCATTTATAAATAATTTCATTTACTTTTATCAACCGGCTTTAATAATCGGGTGTAAAATATCAACAAAATATTCAACGTGCAAAATATAACACGCATATATGCATTAAGTAAGCGTAATGTTATTTTAAGGTACAAAAATTCTATCGTTGGATTTCTTTGGGGCTTCTTCAAGCCTTTACTTTATTTGCTTATATTCATTATTGTTTTCAGTAAAATATCTTCTGTTGACAATTATGCGCTCTACGCAACTTCCGGCTTGGTATTCTGGTTCTTCTTTGCAAATGTCACTAATCAATCTATTGCAAGTATCATTAGTTCTGCAGGCATTATCAAATCTTTGAATATCCCTGTTATCTTCTTCCCATTATCTGAAATAATCAGTGAATTGTTCAACCTTATATTAATGTTAGCAATATTCATGATTGCGATGCATTGGTTTGGACTAGTTTATTCCTTCAAACTATTGTTGATTGTCCCGGCAGTTCTACTGTTTAGCTTATTCACTTTGGGGCTAACACTTATTCTGTGCTCATTAAATGTTTTTTTCAGAGACATTGGTATTCTATGGACAACCTTGCAACCGGCGTTATTCTACCTGACTCCTATTGCTTATCCTGAATCATTGATTACCAATCACTACTCTATGGTAGTGAAGTGCAACCCGATTTATTACTTCATTAAACTTTCCCGCAATATCATCAGCGAACCTACTTATCCATCGGGCGACCTATGGATACAATGCCTCGTGCTTGCCGGAGTTAGTTTCATGTTGGGCTATTTTATCTTTAACAAGCTGAAAAACCAATTTATCTCTTCTATCTAACCGACTATGGATCCAAATAGCCTCATATCGTTCGATAATGTTACTGTCAGTTTCTGGCAGAACAATATGGGTATTCACTCCATAAAAGATCTTATTACGAACAGGAAAAACCCGTTCATTAATAAGACCATTCTCAATAATATTTCTTTCGAAGTAAAGAGAGGTGAGTGTATGGGCATATTAGGTAGAAATGGGTCTGGGAAAAGCACGTTGCTACGTACAATTGCCGGATTAATTGTTCCGCAAGGCGGGAAAATGACCATAAATGGAACCTTTGCACCAATATTGGCTATTGGTGCCGGACTTGAATTAGAACTGAGCGGCTACGAGAATATGCGCTTGTTGCTTTCTCTCTACGGAAAAGCAAGAAAAAATACGAACGCTATTCAAAGCATAGTAGATTTCTCTGAACTAAGCGATGAAGTACTCAGAATGCCGGCAAAAAGATATTCTTCCGGCATGTTGGCAAGATTAGCATTCAGCATCTCTGTTGCTAACGATGCGGATATTTTAATTATAGATGAGGTATTGGCTGTAGGCGATCAGGGATTCCAGCAAAAATGCATGGAGAAGATTTATCAAGTGAAAGCTGAAGGGAAAACCATATTATTTGTTTCTCACTTTCCCGATGATGTTGTAAAAATATGTGACACTGCTATTTTACTCGAAAATGGTGTCATCAGCCACCGTGGTGAGGCGCGTATCATTTGCGAACAATACAAAAGTCTATTTTAAGTACCTTTGCGCAAAATCAACAAAATTGAGATTAACTACACGCTTTATAAACTTCATCAATAAAATAGGTACACCTGAAAATACTAAAGCTCAAAATATATTTAATTTCTTAAAATTTATAATTACCAAACCCGGAATAAAACTTGTTAAGCAAAAAGTTAAACGCCTGATTTTGAGTGCAGAAAAGCACAATCAAAATATTTATAACAGGTGGATTAAGGACCGCACAAACATAAATATTCTTCAAGGTCAATACAACAGCACAATAGGTTCTCTGAAAGTGCAACCTAAATTCAGCATTGTAGTTCCCGTATACAATCCTCCTGTACATTATCTCAAATTAGCTATCGAATCTGTAAGAGAACAGCTTTATGGTAATTGGGAACTTTGTCTGGCAGACGACAACTCACCTAACCCCGAAGTACAAAAAACGCTTCAGGAGTATGCCGATAAAGACCACAGAATAAAAATTGTCCTCCGTAAAACAAACGGTCATATCTCTGTTTGCTCTAACTCAGCATTGGCTTTAGCTACAGGTGATTACATCGTATTTATGGATCACGATGACCTACTTACCCCAAACTGTTTGTTCGAATTCGTAAAGCATGTTAACGCCAATCCATTAGACGATATTATCTATTCCGATGAAGATAAAATAGACGATAAAGGCTTTCATACTTCTGCGCACTTTAAACCTAATTGGGCACCGGATAACCTGCTTTCCAGAAACTACATGGGGCATGTGTTGGTTATGCGTAAGAGTATAACTGATAAAATCAATGGCTTCAGAGAAGGTTATGAAGGAAGTCAGGACTACGACTTGATACTCAGAGCCACTGAGCTAACCTCACACATTGGTCATATATCTAAAGTATTATATCACTGGAGAATCCATGAACTATCTGTTGCATCTGCAAGCGATGCGAAACCTTATGCATACATCGCTGCTCAAAAAGCACTTAATGATGCATTGGAAAGAAGAGGAACACCCGGCACCGCAGAATTCGTAGCTGATTCTCCCGGCACATATCGTATCAAATACAAAATTACTAAACCAGGTAAAGTAAGTATCATTATACCTACTAAAAACCATGCTGTGCTTTTAGAAAAGGCATTAAGCTCTATCATTGAACTAACAGACTACCCCGACTACGAGATAATATTATTAAACAATAATAGTGATGCCCCCGACTTCTTCGCATTAGTAAATCGGTATACTCAGGAACATAGCAATGTATTCAAAAGCATTGATGCTGCTTTCCCATTCAACTTCTCTAAACTGATGAATGTTGGTGAAGCACATGCAACAGGTGATTACCTCTTGTTCCTCAATAATGATGTAGAAGTATTACAGAAAGACTGGCTCACCGAAATGGTTTCTTTTGCACAAAGAGAAAAAACCGGTGCTGTTGGTGTTAAACTACTTTATCCCGACGATACCATACAGCATGCCGGTGTAGTTTTAGGATTAGGTGGCGCTGCTGCTCACGTCTTTAGCAAAATACATCGTTCAGAAAGAGGCTATTTCAATTATGTCAAATCATTAAATAACTACTCATCCGTAACCGGTGCCTGCCTCATGTGCAGACGATCACTATTTAAGGAAGTTGGCGGATTTGAAGAGGCCCTGAGAGTAGAATATAATGACATAGATTTTTGCCTAAAACTATTGGCAAAGGGATATTATAACGTTTATTTACCTGATGTAGAACTATATCATTATGAATCAGCATCACGCGGACAACCATATTTAAACAAGGAAAATTGGGAGCAACACGAGATAGACTTTGGGATTTTTACAAAAAAATGGTTAAATTATATTAACAACGACCCCTTCTACAACCCCAATTTAAGCTTGCATAGTGATGATTTTCAACTAGATGCACATAAAATATAAAAATTAAATAAATATAATTACTATCACCACTAATATGCTTCATTTCGAAAATGTAGCACGATATTTGCACTCCAAAAGTAATTATCTTACTTTTTTATTTAGATGGAGCATAATACAACATTAGAGTTTACCGTGGACAGGCCGCAAATTGTGCCTATTCCACAATCAAATATATCTAATATAAGGTATATGTTTCAGGAAATAAATCAATTATACCTGGAGCATAAACCTGCTGCTTATTATTATACTGCCAAGCGAATCGTAGACATTGCCATCTCATCTATTTTTATTTTACTGGTAATGTCTTGGGTAACCCCAATTCTCGCTATACTCATAAAACTTACTTCTAAGGGTCCTGTATTTTTTATTCAGAAACGTACCGGATTAATGGGTGCAGAATTTAACTGTTATAAATTCCGTACAATGTATGTCAATGATGAAGCAGATATTAAACAGGTATCTATCAATGACAAACGCATTACTACCATTGGTAAATTTTTGAGAATAACACACCTCGACGAAACACCACAGTTTTTTAATGTTTTTCTGGGGGAAATGAGCATTGTAGGGCCAAGACCTCACATGCTTTACCACACAAATTACTATTCTGAAGTTATCCCATACTACAACCTTCGTTTGGAAGTTAAACCGGGCATGACAGGTATGGCTCAAATCAAAGATTACATTGGCGAAATCAACGGAGAACGTGAATTACGCAAACGTATTCAGTGGGATATTTATTATATGAAAAACAGAAGTATGTTGCTCGACATACAGATTCTGTTCACTACAGCCCTCAAAGTTGTAACCAAAGCCTCTGGCTTTCTGAGAAAAGAAAAGTAAACGTTTCGTTACATTTCAAAATAGCCTTCGTGATGGTATAATTTTTACATATTTTGTGTAAAATTCATACGCTATGGCTCTTATCATCGCTACCACAGACTTTTCAGGTACTGCAAATAATGCACTCCAATATGCTTGCAATATGGCACTAGCCAATAATGCAGATGTACTTGTCATTCATTGCTATTCCGTTCCCGTATCATTGGGCGACCTTACCATCCCAATGCCGGTAAGCGAATTCAAATTGAATGCCGAAGAAACAATGGAAAATCATATTGCTCGCCTGCACAGCGACTTCCCTCAATTGTCTATAAAAAGTGAAGTTATATATGGCAATGTTGTTGATGCGGTAAATGACCTTAAAAATGTTCACGGACATCCATTATTAGTTATTGCCGGAAACGAGTACGCCGGAGTAAAATCTTCTTGGATGGATAGCACACTAATGGATGCGTTCAGAAAAATGAAATACCCGACATTAGCTATTCCTCCGGAAACTAAATATACTCAGGTAAGAAAAATTGGTTTTGCCTGTGACAATAATTTTGAAGGAAGTGAAGATGCCATTACAAAATTAAAAGACCTCTCCTTACTCATAGGAGCAGAGTTGCATATACTTTATGCACAGAAAGATGTACATACCAACGACAACGAATCTGACATAAATAGTAAGATAAAAGATTTGCTCACCCCTGCTCACCCAATGTACCACTACGAATATGAGGAAAATATTGATGATGCAATTGTGAATTTCGCAGCAAAATATCACCTCGACTGGTTATCTATTATGCCTAGAGAACATTCTTTCCTAACAAACCTATTTCGCAAAAGCCATTCAAAAGCACTTATCAGTAACAGCTTTATTCCGGTACTTGCACTACATGAAAGCTGATTTAAATCAACTCCAGAAAACGCTTTAGACCCGCTTTCTTTTTATCATCTAACAGATACTTAATGTTATCTGTGTAATAGGTATGCATACTATATTCAGGGAATGGATTAGCGGCAATGATTTCATCAAGATGATCAAATCCTATAGCATTCGCTTTGTTAAACTGATCTATAAATGATGCCGGTAAATCTTTATTGGCTATCCAAGCTGCAAATATAAAATCTAACCCTGTATGCGCCTTCCATGCAGCAGAAAGGTCATAAACATATTTAAAATTATCTAGCTGCTGCAGTGCTCTGTCTCCAATAATAACACCGGCCTGTGTGTCCTTTATATCATTGATATAATCCACACCTGCAGGCAAATAGGTAACCTCTTTCTTCCAATGATGCTGCAACATTACCTGCGCTAATCGCACAGATGTACGTGACTGATAATCAAGATAAACCGTTTCTATTTCTTCAATTGGCACTTGGCTAAACAACGCTACAGAAACAACATTGCCGTCAGTGGCTATACCATAATCACTGATAATACGTGCACCATCTATCTCAGGCATGGCAGCTACAGGCAATAAAGCCAGATCTATTGATCCTTCTCTAAGCCTACGCGCAAGATTTGAGGGATAATCTACCACCAACTCTATTTCATTCATTATCTCACTACGCTCAATACCATATAATAATGGCTTGGTATTGAGGTAACTCACTGCGGCTACTTTAATCTTCTGGCTCAAAATCTTTCTGAAAATTTGCTAGCAAAGATACACTCATGCCTTATGCCATGAGCATACTACTTACTTTTTAATGAAACTAATTACAGCCGTTGCAAAACCGGGAGTCAGACTCAATTCAGCATTGGTATAGGTAGCTCTATTTCCTTCTTTATCGTATGGCGCATCTTTCAAAATATGATTCATGTCCCTAAATGTAACAAACTTAGCTGCAGGCATTGCTTGTCTCAATAAATTAGCCTGAACCATAGATACCTGTAGATCGTTCTCCCCTTGCAAAATCAAAATCGGTATTTTCAACTTTTTGATCTCTTTGGCCGGGTCAAATTTTATCCATGAACGTAAATAAGGTTGTATGCTTGAATTGAAATATACATTCAGGTCATTATCTATATACTGAACATCATATCCTTTTTTCAGACTATCCATTATTATGCCTGCTCTGCGCCCCATATCTTCAGACACTTTAGACAATTGCCACTTAATAATTTGATCTATGGGCTCTCCTGCACCAGCTATAGATATGTATTTCATAATACCTGTTTTCTGCGCTGCAACCATTCCTACCAGTGAGCCTTCGCTATGTCCGGCAACAATAACGCCTGAGAACCTGGAATCCTTTTTGAGCAAATCAATAAATGTAATCGCATCATTGATATAATCTTCAAACCCTATTTCTTCTTGTGACTTCACCCCTTTTATACTCTCACCAATTCCCCTTTTATCATAACGCACACAAGCTATACCATTATCTCGTAATGAGTCTGCAAGCATACGATAACTATTGCCTGTCAGAGTAGTAGAATTATTACCATCTCTGTCTGTAGGACCTGACCCGGCAATCAGTAACACCACCGGAACCTTTGCTGTTGTTACTGGCATTGTCAATGTCCCTGACAATACAACCCCATCTCTGGTTACCGATATGTCACTGGCACCTGCTTCCGGTATATACTTTTTCTCCTTTTTATCCGGTATAAAACGAAACACATCCATCTTTTTCTCAGAGTCAATAGATGCAAGCATTTGTAAATTGACATTTGCAAAGACAACTTTATAATAATCTACCTTACCCTCCTTCTTAAAATAGGTATAGGACTCTAATTCCCCCATTTGCATATACAACTGCCCCATTGTTGTGGCCACCTTATCTAAAGGCATCAATTGCTGTATCCGCTTAGACAGCATATTATATATACTATCATTCTGTTTTCCATTATAGTATCGCTGAAAACGAGATACCATCGCATCTACTTCAGTATGATCTTGTGCTGAAGCAACAGTAGCTAACAATAAACAAAGTGTAAAAGCAAACGTAAAACGCCTCATAGATATCTATTTAAAAACTACCGCAAAAGTAATGTGTTTAATATACAGGGCTGCCATTATACTCGTATTTTTGAGCTTAGCGATTAACTTTGTTATCCCCAACCATTTATATCTAACATGAATATCAAGTATATCTATTGCATATTATTTCTGGCATTAGCTGCCGGCTGCAAGGGAAAGGGTGACCCGGCTAAAAGAATTAATCTCGTTGAAAACCCGAATTTGAAAATGCGGGACACCGCTTATGCTCCTTTCTATGCTGAAAAGTATTACTCGCCCTATATCGTAAGACTCACCAACGCATATAAAAAGGCATTCATTCAGGTCGATTCTATTTATGGTAAAGAAACACACCTTGAAAAAGGCAATAGAGAAGTGTATTACAAAAAAGTAAACAGCCTGCTCCCAAAAGATGATTTGGAGGTCTTTAAAACAATATGGTCATTACCTGAAGTACAAGATTTGCAAATTGCAGACGGAGGAAATGGCACTATCTTAACTTGGATAAAAGATAGGTTAGACAAAAAAAGTGGATACTACATAATTGAAGTAAGGCGAAATGATATAGAGCAACAAAGCCTTGTACCAGACATTTCCTACTTCAGAATCAGGCTTCGCCCCAGTCATATTGAGATTGCAGATGAAAGCGCATACTTTGTGTCTTTAGACTCTTGGCGCAAGACCCAAAAAGAACGTCACTAATAAGCACAACACTCATTTGTTGTTATTATAAATCATTTATACTTTGCAATATGGCAAAACAGAATAAGCAGGTAAAAAACTCAGGTACTCCTGCTCAAAAAGCAGAAACAAGTAACATACAAGAGATTAAATCAACACCTGCTCAATCATCTTCTTCTCCATTCGATGCGGTTGCAGCATTACTAAAAGGGAAAGAAACTTATTTGTTGCTTGCAGCATTGCTACTCTGCAGTTACTTTGTTTTCCACGATTTCCTGACAATGGAAAAAGTATATCTCTATAAAGATATAGGTAGCGATTCTATCAACTTCACCTATCCTTGGTTGGTCAATGTAAGTGAACACATTAAAAACTATGGCATAGCTACCTGGTCATTTTCGCAAGGTCTTGGCCAAAACATTTTCCCTTTGTCGCTTAATGATCTTTTCTTTAATGTACTCATGGTATTAGGCAAAGACAAAATTGCCAACGGGATAGGCTATGCAGAAGTAACTAAAGTTATACTCAGCGGTTTTATTTTTTACAAATACCTTCAGCAATTGAAACTCAGCAATTTCACTGCGGGAATATTTGCATTCCTATATGCGTTTAGTGGCTACATTATACTCGGTGGTTGCTGGAGCATATTTTCTACAGAGACAATGTATGCCGCCCTTATTCTATTTGGGTTTGAGCGGTGGCTCAATAATGGGAAGTTACTCTGGTTCGTAATCGGTATTGCAGGTCTGGGACTACTACAACCCTTCCTACTCTTTCCTCATGCCATTTTCCTTGCAGCATACATTCCTGTTCGCTATAACGATGTGCATGATGGGGAATGGAAGAAGTTCCCACTGTTCTTAATAAAAACGATTGGCCTGGCTACTCTTGGCGTCGCTATTTGCTCTTTTCAGCTGTTCCCCGATTTACTGCAATATATTGAAAGTCCTAGAGTTGGAGGTGAAGCCCGACTGATTGACAAGCTGAAACTACAACCAGTATTTACTCCCGGAGAACCAATACTCAGATTCACAACTACTTTCAGAGCTT
Source organism: Chitinophagaceae bacterium (assembly GCA_947454715.1). Taxonomy (GTDB): domain Bacteria; phylum Bacteroidota; class Bacteroidia; order Chitinophagales; family Chitinophagaceae; genus Flavipsychrobacter. Next base: position 2,395 of record CANGMZ010000043.1, on the reverse strand, counting down.
TTGGCAGCAATATGCTCGGCACTGGCAATGACTTTAAAGGCTGGCAGAATTATCTGGAAGCACCGCTGTTCTATTGTGGGTTGCTTTGTTTGGTTACTTTCACACAGCTCTTTGTCACCATCAAAAAAAGCCAGCGCATAGCTTATGGCATATTAGCAGGCATTTTCCTAATCCCAATTTTCTTCCCTTATTTCAGATATACTTTTTGGGCTTTTACCGGTGATTATTTTAGAACCTTCTCTTTAATCATAATTCTGCTTTTGCTCATTTTCTCAGCAAAAGCATTAGATAATATTATAAAAACCGGAAAACTCAACTTACCAGTTCTTGGGGTTACTATTGCGTTCCTGCTTTTCCTGCTTTACTCCCCTGCCGCTGACTTTGAGACATTTATAAATCAGGGTGCAAGATCATCGGCAACTATGATAATCATTTTATATGGGGCTATCCTCTTTGGGCTCAGCCGTCAGGGAAATATAAAAGCATTAGCATCTATGTCGTTAGTTCTTCTGTGCTTCATGGAAATGACCATAAACTCCAGCAACACAATAAATGACCGCGACATACTGACAACCGCTGAAATGGCTGAACGAACCGGCTACAACGATTATACTGTAGATGCAGTAAAATATATTAATGACCACGACAAGTCGTTCTTCAGAGTGAATAAAGATTATTCGTCCGGCCCAACCATACATACCAGTTTTAATGATGCAAAAGTTCAGGGGTATTATAGTACTCCCTCTTACTTTTCTTTTAACCAAAAAAACTATATCAAGTTCTTGGGGTCACTCAATATCATAGACCCTAAAGATGAACTACAAACCAGATGGGCTAAAGGCTTAGTTGAAAGACCTTTACTTATGTCGCTCACCAGTGGCAAATACTGGCTGTCTAAAAAACCTGCCAATCAACTGCTCGGCTTTGGCTACGATTCTGTTGGTCACTTCCACGATGTATATGTTTACAGAAACAAGTACGCACTACCATTGGGTATTACCTACGACCAAATTATTGATGAATCTTCATTCAGCAAACTCAGTAACGGACAAAAAGATCTTTATCTGCTGAAAGGTTGTGTTGCTGCTGACAAAGAAAATGACCTATTGTCTTCATTGAAACATTTTACACTGGCTGATACTGCAGCACCTACAAGTATTGAAAATTATTTTGCAGCTGCTCAGTCGAGGAAATCTGATACGCTTGCTATTACCGAATTTAAAGAGAGTAAGATTAGTGGATCTGTTACACTGGCAGCACCAAAATTATTGTTCTTCTCTATTCCTTTCGACGAAGGATGGCACGCTACAATAAATGGCAAGGAAGCGCAATTGTATAACATCAACTGCGGGCTGACCGGACTAAAACTAAATGCGGGTGAAAATAAAGTCACATTATCTTTCGAACCTCGTTACATGAAAAAAGGCGCTGCCGTTTCTATTGCCGGTTTGAGTGCCTTGTTAATTCTTTTGTTCATCAATGTATCTCGTAAAAAGAAACAGCCGGAACAAGCCAGCTGATTGATGTAATCATTTTATTTTTCCAGTATGATGCCCATATTCCCTGCAGAAATAGACAGTACTTTATTGTAGATACCCAATGCTTTGAATAAGCCGACCCACATTTTCTTTAGTGGCAATGGCGACATGCGCAACCAATAGCTGTAAGGATAGCCATTCTTCAAGTCAAAAACAGAGACAACTTTAAACCCAGCTTTTTCACAAAGTAATGGAAGGTTCTCTTTATTGAATAGATAGATATGCTCCACATCAATAATCGGTGATTTTTCACCAAATATTCTGGCTTGCAATGCCTTTGTATTATGCATGATCAAATAAGCATGTCCGCCGGGTTTTATGTTTTTATACATATTCCGGAGCATCTCTAATGGCTCACTCAAATGATCTAAAGTTTGAAAGCACGTGATCAGATCAAAATGATCGTCAGGATAAAGACCCGGGCCATAAAAGCCTGTGTGTATGTTGTTCTGTATGTCTTTCCTTGCAATTGCCTTCGCTTCTTTACTAGGCTCACAACCCATTGGCTCTTTAAAACCATTGTCTTTAAGCACCTCCAGAAAAAAGCCATTGCTACAACCAATATCCAATGCTTTATCCTTACCCCAATTACCAATGTATGGCAACAGCGGTTTCCAATAATCGTTCTTTATATACTCTGCCTGCTCTCCAAAAGTCACGAGACTATCTTCATAGAGCGACTGTAAAGAGGCATCATCAAGTATACTTCTGGAAAAAATCAATCCTGTTTGTTGGCATTTCACCATCTCATAGTGAAAATGCTCTGTAGTTCTGCGTGCAGAAAACACCTGAGCATTGATATCCTCGTCTCTGAAATTCTTCTGATAAATGACTGGGTGAGTAGCTGCATCAGTACT
>CANGMZ010000042.1 GCA_947454715.1 Chitinophagaceae bacterium | reverse complement strand
TTAAATCAGCGCATTTTGATATTTGCGTTGTAGATATTATGCTACCCAAAATGGATGGATATACGCTGGTTCAAAAAATCAGAGAAATAAATACTCTGGTGCCGGTAATATTTTTAACTGCAAGAACTCTTACAGATGATGTTGTTAAGGGATTTGCTATGGGTGGAAACGACTATCTGAAGAAGCCATTTCATATAGAAGAACTGATAGCCCGGATAAACGAATTAGTTAAACGCTCTTCGGCAGGAAAAAATGTATCGCACACTTATGAAATTGGGAGTTACAAATTCAATTACCACAAAATGCAATTAAGTCATGAAAACGAGACCTTTGTACTTACCCCAAGAGAAAATGAAATCCTAAAACGATTCGCTGAGAAGAAAAATGAAGTAGTAGACACACAACAATTGTTATTAGAGCTTTGGGGAGATGATAGCTTTTATAATGCCAGAAGCCTGAACGTATTTATGGCAAAAATCAGAAAGTATTTTACAAAAGACAGTAATATTTCTATTGTCAATATCAGAGCTGTTGGATATAAAATGATTGTTTAGTTTTATCGAGTTAAAATCTACAGGGTGAATAGTCCTGAAAAAAATTGACAGTTGACCCACCCTGAAATAGTGATACAGATTATTAAAGGATAAAACTAGAATAATTAAACAGTAACGGGTTCATTCTTGTTACTGTTTTTTCGTTTATAAGTTCTCATTTGTATATAACATTGGTTGTGCATCTGTGTGAGTTAACCGAACAAAGTCCATATAATTATCGATTAAATAATTGTAATGACTATCCGTCATATCTAACTTTTTGTAAAAAAATCACCAAAGACGAAGAGTATAATATTATCCACGAAGCAAATAAAAAGAAAATAGGATATAACATAACAAAATCTAGATCGTTAGCGTTATTTATGTTTATTATTAATAGAGACAAGCTGAAGCCACTCCCCCACTATTTCCCAACATTGATTACCTTCACACGCATATTGAAAATGTACGTGTAATGAAAAAATTATTGATTGCCTTTGTGGTTTTGTTGTTAAATAATGCTTGTTGGGCGCAGTCTGATAAGGCGAAGCAGTATTTTGAGGCGGGCATAAGGTGTGATAGTATGCGCGACTATAAGGGGGCAATAGAAAATTATACTAAAGCACTCGCTATTGACCCAAATAATGGTGATTACTTAAATAACAGAGGTATTGCCAGGCATAATCTGCAAGACTATAAGGGGGCATTGACTGATTATAACCGCTCTATAGAGTTGGACTCCGCCAAGGGCGACTACTTTTATAATCGTGCAATAACTAAAAATGATGGTTTTCATGAATATCAGGCGGCCATTCTCGACTATACCAAGGCAATATCTTTAGATGCTAAAAATGCAGATTATTACTACAACAGAGCTATTTCTGAAGAGGGTTTAGGCATGACCGCTGATGCAATGAAGGATTATGACGCAGCAATAAAAGTTGACCCTAATAATGGTGATTTCTTCTGTAACAGGGCCATCTTAAAAAACGACCAAAAGAAGTATACTGATGCCCTTTCTGATATAAATAAAGCTTTAAAACTCAATAGCGAACCTGCTAACTATTATTATAACCGGGCTTTAATCAGAGAAAACCTACAGGTATATGATTTGGCAATGGCAGATTACTCCAGTGCCGTAGAACACGACCCACAAAATGCCGATTATTATTTTGCTCGTGGTATGTTCAAATATGAACGTGATATATACCCGGGTTCTATTACCGATTTTAATATGGCCATGATTTTTGAACCGGGCAACTGTGTTCACTACACCAGCAGAGCCAATTCAAAATATATGCTCGATGATATAAAGGGAGCTCTTGCAGACTGTAATAAGGCTATAGAGCTGGCTCCTGATACAGCAGATAATTATTATACCAGGGGCTTTATCCTGTTGAACACAGATGACAAACAGGGTGCATTAACTGATTTCACAAAGGCAATTTCGCTCAATAACCACAATGCAGTATACAGAACATTAAGGGGTAAAACACGTATTGCATTACAGCAATACAATGAAGCTATTACAGATTTGAATGTGGCAATTGAGTTGAACCCTGAAAGTGAGGAAGCATTTTACCTTCGTGGTGTCGCTAAAGTAAAAATAGCGAAAAACGCAGCAGGTTGCGATGACCTGAAAAGAGCAGATGAACTGGGTTATAAAGATGCAAAAGAAGCGCTAAAAGCTTATTGTAAATAAGGTTGCCCCTACTCTTTCATTGCTTTTTTATTCTTTTTAGCTTCTTTTTTAAAATAACCCCTTGTCAGGAAATTGTGCTGCAGGGCTTCCATATCCTTGTTGAACGCTGCCGTACCTTTCTCTATATTACTCATGCTATTATTGAGCCTGCTCACCAGCATGGTATCTTTAAGCAATGCATGTGCGGTGCCATGACCGTTGTTTATGTCTTGCTGCACCTGCTTAACTATACTGTCTATTCTGGCTACCATTACTTCAGACTCTTGTGCTGCGTTGTTGATGTGCGCAACTGCCTGCTTCATATCATTTGCAACTTTTTCATCTGCTACCAATGATCCGGCAGCCCCCTTACCATCGCGTATATCTTTAGCAATATCAGTAATCACTGCCGACATATCATTAATGCGTACTGTCGCCTCCTTTATGTTTGAGAGCGAAACATTCAGATTTTTAGGTATAGTGGTATCGTTGAGTATGGACCACAATGCATGACTGTTATTGATTTGTTCTACTGTGCTGATGAGTTTACGAGACAATACTTCTACATTGTTATTGGTGTTAGAGAGTGTCTCCATCATTTCATCAGTATATGGCTTTTTCTTATTATAGAGTAGTCCACCATCTACTATTTCGGGCGCAGGAACCATATTGGGTGTCAGGTTAATGACCTTATTACCCATGAGACCATCATTACCAATTGTAGCATAAGTATTCTGGTGAATATAAGGTTTCATTTTCTTGTCAATCAGCAAAGTAACTTCAATAGTGGTATCGTCTATCACCTGTATTTGGTTAACAGTACCTGCCTGTATGCCGGAAAAACGGACATTGTTGCCCGCTATAAGTCCATTGATATTGCTAAACCGACATCTGACATAAAAATTTGACCCAAAGAAATTCTGATTACGCCCCACCAGATATAATGATACTATCAGTATCAATAACCCCGATGAAATGAAAATACCCAGCTTTATATTATTTAACGTCTCCTTTGCCATATCATTCTATTCAAAAAACTGTTTTACATTATGATCGGTAGATCGTTCCAATTCTTCATAAGTACCCAGTGCATAACATTTACCTTCTATTAATACTGCAATCTTATCCCCTGTCATCTTTACACAATGCATATCATGCGATATGATAATAGATGATGTACTGTATTTTTTCTGTACCTCAGTTATAAGCGTGCTTATCTCTCTGCCGGTAACAGGGTCAAGCCCGGTTGTAGGTTCATCATAAAGCATAATCTCCGGGTGCAATATCAGTGAGCGAGCCAATGCCACACGTTTTTGCATACCACCGGATAGTTCTGACGGCATCATATCAACCGTATGTGCCAACCCTACATCGGCAAGGGTTTTCATGACCATATCATTTACCTCACTGTTAGACAGATTTCGTAAATGATGCCTCATCGGGAATTCAAGATTTTCCCTGATGGTCATAGAGTCATATAAAGCATTACTCTGAAACAAGAACCCTATTCTCGAGCGCAGTTGGTCCATTTCAGCATGTTCCATATCTGCTATGTTCTTCCCTAAAACGAAAATATCCCCACCATCGGGTTTGAGTAGACCAATAATACATTTTATCAAAACAGACTTCCCACTACCCGACCTCCCCAATACTACAAGACTTTCCCCCTTATGCAGGTCAACATTAAAATCGTTTAATACCACACGTGTACCAAACTGCTTACGCAGGTGCGCAATACGAATGACTACATTTTCTGCAGTACTATCATCTGGGCTATATGTATCTGTAACAGCCATTAATTCAAACCCAATACATCGGTTATCTGCACCGTAATCAAATCAATAATAAAAACCATAAGCGAAGAAATGACAACAGCCGAGTTGGCAGCACGCCCCACCCCTTCTGTTCCTTTAGATGAATTATACCCTTTATAGCAACCAATTATTCCAATAGCAAAACCGAAAAAGAAGGTTTTGATAATTGCAGGCAATACATCGCCAAACTTAAGGGTATTAAAAACCTCGAAAAAGTACAAACTCAAACTCGTATGATCGCGAATATTAACTCCCAAGTAAGAGCCATATAAACCAATAGCATCTGACAAGACAGAAAGCACCGGCAACATAAGTGTTGCCGCCAGTACACGGGTAACCACCAGATATTTAAACGGATTAGTACCGGAAACCTCCATGGCATCAATCTGCTCGGTAACCTTCATAGAGCCTAATTCAGCACCCATGCTGGAACTTATCTTACCGGCAAATATAAGAGCAGAGATTACCGGACCTATTTCCCGCACAATAGCCAGACTTACCATAACAGGCAGTTTTGACACCACCCCATAAGCTATAAGTGTTGGTCTTAACTGCATGGTGAGCACCAAGCCCATAATGAACCCGGTAATGCCAATAAGCGGCAATGACCTGTAACCGATAAGAAAACATTGTTTGATGAACTGCTTTACCTCATAACGCGGCTGCACTACCTCCTGAAAGTAACGGGAGACAAACCGAGATGCAGCACCGATTTCATTAAAAAAACCGAGCAGGGAAGATGGTATTTTCATGCAGTTAAAGTCTATACAAAACTCTGTAACATTCACCCGGAGTTGCATGAATATGATCATGCGCCAGGCTGACAATCATCAGCGTATTCAATAATACGAATTTAACGACAATAAATCACTGAAAAAAGAGATTAAATTAATGCTAAGAGCATATCCTTATGGTTCATAGTTGCTGCATATCCCTTCTCATAAAGCGCATCTGCAGCCTTCATATCAAACATGCCAAAACCTGAAAGAAGGGGTTCAATAAATACATCGCATGCCATAGATCGCTGCATAACACCTGCAGCTATAGCCATGTGAAAACATTGCTCTATCAATGATGATTTTGTTAGCTTAACAGGATTTACACCATCATGAAGTTTATTGACATGAGAACCAATGATTACATCATATTTACCCATTAATGGCTCTACAGGAAGGTTATTCAATATTCCGCCATCAAGTAACTGACGACCTCCATAGGCAACAGGTTCAAACACAACAGGAACGGATGATGAAGCAATAACCGTATCTATCAGTGGTCCCTCGGAATAAGAAACCGAGCACCCCATAGCCACATCTGTAGCCGTTACATAAAAAGGTATCTTTAAAGCAGAAAAATCATCAACCGGTATCAGTGACTTTAATGTATTCCTTAATCCGGTCATGGAGAACAATCCGCCCTTCATAAAGGCAATATCTGTGATCCCAAAAAGAGATTTTTTCTTAAAAACATCGAGAATAGATGCAGGTGAATGATCTGCAGCATACAATGCCCCTATAATAGAACCCGCACTTACACCGGAAATAGCTGATATATTGATATTCAAATCGTTAAGTGCAGCTAAAACACCCAGATGAGCAGCCCCACGGGCACCGCCTCCAGATAATACAACACCCACTGTTTTCATGAGAAATCTTATTTGTGTGTAACAAATATCGGCAACTTGCGCAGGTGCAGAGCATCTGTAATGAAACTCTGTCTGAATGTTTCAGATAATAATGAACGACCGAATGCACCGGACACTAAAAGCGTGGCCCCATTCTGTTCTATATACTGTAACACATCTTTTTTAGGATCCAGTTTCAATTTTGAGATAGTCGCATTAGAAAAATGTGCATTTACCAATTCTTCTATCTTGTCTCTATCCGGCACCCCATCCTTACTCTTATTAAAGTAGACAAGCAATGTAGGCAAATGACACAGCCCCGGAAATAAATAAGCGAACTGTTTTATTGCAAATACAGACTGCTCACTGCCGTCATAAGCGATAAAAATATTTTCAGTTTTTTTATAATCTTTAGGAACCATAATCACAGGGCATTCTGCCTTATGAAATATGGTAGCAATATAATCGTCCTGTACGTCGTTCTCAAGATTGCTGTAAAACGATGCAGCACCTAACACCAATAAATCAGCAAAACGAGATTCAGTCTTAACTTTCGCAATAATATCTTCGCCAAAATCTTCATGAACTTTGTACTTAATTTTGTGTTGCTCACAAAGCTCCTTAAAAAGTGTGATGTTTTTTTGAGTAAGCACATCATCTGCCGGAACGAAATCGGTAGTCATTACCGGTCCTGCAACTACACCACCATAAGAATAAAGTATTTCGCCGTAGTCAATTGAAGACAAAAAAATAGCTACAGCCATTACGGGCCTCACCTCATTCATCTGTTTTACAAATTGAAATACTTCGTCAGAAAAATGCTGACCATCAAAAGCAAGTAGAACTTTATCCATATATATCATACAAAGTTACCCCCACTAATCAATCAGCACAACTAATTCACGTCATTTATTCATCATTTTGATGTCAGTTTTTACAATGAGCCTAACCAATAACTTTGCACGGTTACAGATAATCGTATATTGCGACCATCTATAATTACCTACGAATGAATCCAACATATACCACAGCAGAAGAAGCAGTAAAATTAATAGCCAGCGGCAACAGGGTATTTATACATGGTAGTGCATCCACACCTGTAAAACTTATAGAAGCCATGCTGCAACGCAGCAATGAAATTAGCAATATAGAACTGGTAGCTATAAGCACTTATGGCAATTTGGATTGGAACCATCCGGAAATTGTCAAAAGCTTTTATTTCAACTCACTATTTGTATCCGAAAATATTCGAGGTTGGGCTAATTCAGAGCGCGGGGGGTATGTTCCGGTATTTCTGAGTGAAATACCCAAATTGTTTAATGATGCTTATTTACCAATAGATGTGGCATTACTTCATGTATCACCACCAGATGCTCATGGATATTGCACCTTGGGCACATCAGCAGACGTAGCTGTGAGTGCAGCAACAAATGCAAAAAAAATTATAGCGCAGGTTAATCCACAGATGCCACGAGTATTAGGCGATGGCGTCATACATATCTCTGAATTTGATGCAGTAACATGGGAAGACACACCACTGTTTGAAGTCAACTATGACTTGAAAACAGATGAAGTAACGGCGAAAATTGGCCTTCAGGTTGCAGCACTTATAGAAGATGGTGCAACCATGCAAATGGGTATAGGTGCAATACCCAATGCTATTTTGGGCTCATTGCATAGCCATAAAGATCTGGGTATACACACAGAAATGTTCTCAGACGGTGTAGTACCATTGGTAGAAAAAGGGGTTATCAATAATTCCAGAAAGAAAATTGAATGTGGTAAAATTGTTACTTCATTTGTTTTAGGCACCCGTAAAGTATATGACTTTGTCAATGACAATCCATATATCAATTGCATGAATGTTGCTTTTGTAAACGACGTTTCTGTAATCCGAAGGAACCCAAAAGTAATAGCTGTGAACAGCGCAATTGAAATAGATATTACCGGGCAAGTATGCTCAGATTCTATAGGAACTTATCAATATTCAGGCATAGGCGGGCAAATGGATTTTATGCGTGGTGCTGCACTTTCAGAAGGTGGCAAACCGATTATAGCTATACCCTCAACTACAAGCAAGGGTATATCGAGAATAGTTGCACACCTTAATGAAGGCGCAGGCGTAGTAACTACCCGCGGACATATACATTATGTGGCTACGGAATATGGTGTGGTGAATTTATTTGGTAAAAATCTGGAACAAAGAGCACAACTACTGACCAGCATAGCCCACCCTGACCACAGAACAAAACTGGAGAGAGCCTATCATCAACGGTTTGGGAGAATGATTAAAGGGATTTAAGGATTTTACAAAACTATTTCAACTGAAAAGTGCGCATAATGGCATCAATGTATGCCTGACTGCGCTTTTCGTGTTCCTGTTTGTAGGTAAAAAATATCTGAATGTCCTTATGTCTGTGGTGAATAAAGTAAACCTGATGTGTGTCGTAACCTCTTGGTAAAACTGATACTCTCATCAATATTACAGTTACACGTTCAGGGTCAGGTACATACCTGCTGCAGTTAACTAAAGTCAATGAAGAATCTTCATAATCATATTTGAGCTGATCTTCTAATTGCTCATGGGTACAATCTATATAATCTTTAACTGATTTGAATCTACTGCTACGTCCGGAAATCTGTAAAATAACATCGGCAGTGGTGTCATAAAACAATTGGCCATCAATACTATTTGCACTATCTACAATTTCCAGCATTTGATCCGGAATACTTATAGATAATTTACAATGTTTATTATGTATGATCTTATTGGCAAAAACAGCAGATGAAACTATGCACACTAATATTATTAATGCCATGCTGCCTAAATAGTATTTGCACTTTTGCCCAAAGATCATATATGTAATTTTTTAAACCAGATATGCTCCCCCAATATCTTTGAAGGCTTCATCTTGGTTTTCTTTTTTAGTCCAAACCCTTGTATCGCATACTTATTAATGTGATTAATCACATCTTGTATTGAATCTGTAAACAGAAACAACTCAGCATCATCCGAACTAATGGTTTGCTGCTGTATCATATTCTGAATATGACTATACAGTTCTTTATGATATTCCTTTCCCATCAAAACAATAGGAAAACGCTGCATTTTTCCGGTTTGTATCAATGTTATAGCCTCAAAAAACTCATCGAGAGTACCATAACCACCAGGTAAAACTACGAATGCGTAAGAATACTTGGTTAACAATATCTTTCTGACAAAGAAATAGTCAATACTCACCCAGCTATCCAGATAGCGGTTTGGCTTTTGCTCCTTAGGTAATACTATGTTACAACCTATAGATCTACCTCCCTGTTCTTTTGCACCTCTGTTAGCAGCTTCCATAATACCGGGGCCACCGCCTGTTATTACTGCAAAACCTAATTTCACTATCTCCCGACCAAGTTCTCTGGCAGTTGCATAATAAGGATGTTCCTCTGTAAAGCGTGCTGAGCCGAAAACAGTGACACAAGGACCTGCAAAGTGTAGTTTACGAAAACCTTTGATAAACTCCTTTAATACCCCATAAACAAACAACAACTCTTTCCACCTAGAGTTAGGTCCTTCAAGGAAAATGGCTTCCTGCTCAGACCCAACAGGGGTAAAATCTTGGACTTCAGTTATCATTAAGCTAAATGCAGTTCTATTTTAATTAATTCATCGGCATAAAAAGGGCAATAATGCACCTCCTTTTTGCCATCTTTATTTTTATCAAACCAAATACAATCAAACATATCATTATTGTATTGATTAGCCAACACATCGAAATGTATTCCTCTTATAGTCATATCGGGACCACCCGAAATGAGCCTCACCTTATCTCCCGTTACAAATCTTGGTTCCATAACTTTTTTTGACCAAAAATAAACGGAGTAACAAATATCGTAACTAATAGCTATCAATTCATGACATGAGAATTATCATATAATCAAATATATGAAGAAGAAAGTTTAAGTGAAACGTTACAAAACACAATTTCCTGACCAAAATCATCTTTTCGTCCACTTTACATCAATCAGATGGCCTAAAAATGAATATACTTTCGTCCAAAGAGAAATCAGGACATGGAAAAAACGCTTTTGATCCAATTAAGGACTTTCAACTTACTTCAATTATCGGAAGTTCTGAATAAGGTTTATTATATAGAGTTAGTAGATCTGTGCAATAATGCAAAGAAATCTGCTGCTGAACTTAATGAGCTGGAAGATCATCAGACAACATCTCAATACATACTTCTCTGTAATAAAATAATCAATCAGGTAACAGAAATGATGCATATCAGAAATGATGTGTTCATCCCCTATTACAAGGAATTGCACGAAAAAAACAGCACCAATCACAACTGCGCCAACTGTAGCGGGAAATGTGATATGCAACATAGCATGCGTTTGGTTGAACTAAAAGAATCGCATGTTGCAGGGAATGATATTCTTCATCAATTACAAATGGTAGCACTTCCTCTTTACTCTGAGACCATCTATCCAAATGCATACCGTATACTACGCAACCAGATGGTATTGATTGAGAACACCCTGACTGAACTCTTTATGGTTGAAGAAACCTACCTGATACCTCTGATAGTCGAAGCTCAAAAGAAAATATATGCCGTTAGTTAAAGAACCGGAAAACGAAGTAGCTGCAAAAGGTAAAAAAGCAGATGTTTTATGTTACCATTGCGGTACTCCATGCGTTTCCAATACGATAGCCATTGAAGAAAAAATATTTTGCTGCGATGGTTGCAAACTGGTTTACGAAATAATCAACGATAACGGTCTGTGCGACTACTACAAAATACAATCGCATCCAGGGCTTTTGCAGATAAAAGGCATAAGAAATGAGAAATATGCCTACCTCGATAATGAAGAAATTGCCAAACAATTATACGATTTCACTAACGGCGACCACACAATAGTCACCTTATACATACCGGGAGTACACTGCAGTTCGTGTATGTGGTTACTGGAACACCTACCTAAAGTAAACCCGGCAATAATAGAAAGTCGCCTCAATTTCACTTCGAAAGAAGTAACTATTCACTTCTCAAAAAGCAAAATCAGTCTACGTTCTATTACAGAATTACTGGCTAGTATTGGTTATGAGCCTTATATAAGTCTGGACGAGACCGAAAATGCCCAACCTAAAAGCTTCAATAAACAAAAAATATACAAACTGGGTATTGCAGGATTTTGCTTTGGGAATATCATGATGATGAGCTTTCCAGAATACTTATCCTTCACATCCGGTATTGAACAGCAATATGCTCATTTGTTCAGATATCTGAACCTGTTTTTGGCAATTCCGGTATTCTTCTATTGCGCATCAGAGTTTTTTGTCACCGCCTGGAAGGGATTGAAACAAAAAACTTTGAACATAGATGCGCCTATTGCTCTGGCGTTAATTATTACATTCTCCAGAAGTATCTTTGAAATTGCGACCAACACCGGTGCCGGATACTTAGATAGTATGAGCGGTATCGTCTTCTTCATGCTGGTAGGGCGCGTGGTACAAGAACGTACCTATAGATCTATATCATTTAACAGAGATTATAAATCATACTTTCCAATAGGCGTAAATGTTGTTACTGAAAATGGCATTGAAAGTAAACGCCTTCAAGACCTTAAAGAAAAAGATGTTGTACGGCTGCACAATGATGAAATTATTCCTGCTGACTCTATAGTACTGAAAGGCAAGGCTTTTATAGATTACAGTTTTGTTACTGGCGAAAGTGAACCTGTAGCTATTAAACAAAATGAAATGGTATATGCAGGTGGCAGACAAGTAGGTGAGCAATTAACTATAGAGATCATAAAACCGGTGGCGGGTAGTTACCTCACCTCTTTATGGAACCATTATGCATTTTCTAAAAATAAGGAAGAACAAAACGACAAAGAAAGTGTCATACATCTATTGAGTAAATATTTCACATGGGTGTTGCTCTTTTTGGCAGCATGTACTGCAACCTATTGGGCAGTGCATGACCCTTCAAAGATAATGGGTAGTGTAACAGCCATGCTCATTGTGGCATGCCCTTGCGCCCTTCTACTCTCTTCTACTTTTACAAATGGTAACCTATTACGCATATTGAGCAACAATGGTTTGTTTGTCAGGGATTCATCTGTTATTGAGCAATTGGCTAAGACAGACGAAATTGTCTTTGACAAAACAGGTACTATTACGCAGGGAGGAACATCTATCTTCACAACTACCGGTCACCAACTTACCGAAGATGAACTTGACCTACTCTATAGTGTTGTTTGTCATAGTAAGCATCCGCTCAGCAAGTCTCTCTCTGCCTGGCTAGGGAACAGAAAAGAAACAGAGGCTGATACATGGAAAGAGATTACAGGAAAAGGAATTGAAGCTATAATTGCTGATAAACTTATACTTGTAGGTTCAAGTGAATTCACCGGTGCCAATAATCAGAAAATAAAAGCCGATAAAGCATCCGTATACGTACGTATCAATAACAATATTACTTGCTTCACATTAGTTCCTGTGTTCAGAGATGCAATACCCAAAATAATGCCGGCACTGAAACAAAAGTTCAAATTGGCATTACTATCAGGAGATCACGACAAACAAAAAGACAGCCTTGCACAATTATTGGGCAAAGACAGCGAACTGTTATTTGAACAAAAACCACTCAATAAACTACAATATATAGAGTCATTGCAGCAAAAAGGAAGAACTGTAATGATGATAGGTGATGGGCTTAATGATGCCGGTGCACTACAACAAAGCAATGTAGGCATAACACTTGCTGATGACATTAATAATTTCACACCATCGTGCGATGCAATACTCGATGCGAAAAAATTTGATTTGCTCCCCGCAATAATGGAATTGGCAAAATCATCTCGTTTCATCATAGGCTTAAGTTTCACAATCTCTATAGTATACAATGTTATCGGCTTATACTTTGCCATGCAAGGAATACTGAGCCCAATGGTTGCCGCAATACTGATGCCATGCAGCACACTCAGCATAGTGATTATCACCAGTGGCGTAAGTAGCCTTACTGCGCTCAAACACGGACTATCTCTGAGGCCCAATGATTAAAACATGACCATAGTCATGTTTTGCTTTGAGGATAGTCATAAAACAAAAGACCATGTGTAGATAGTTTTGTAAAAGTTAAAAAACATACAATTTATGAGCGCCCTTTTTGTATTAGTAGGTATCAGCATATCGGTAGCGGGCTTCTTTCTTGTAGCATTTATCTGGAGCGTAAAGACAAACCAGTTTGAAGATAAGACCGGTGCAGCATTAAGAATGCTGCACGAAGACGAAATAGACAATAACCTGTTTTAATAATCAATACCAATAATAGATATGAGTAATTCACTAGGAGGAACAACCGCATCTGTACAGACGGATAAGTTCTTTTACGACAACAAGATCGTAAAATGGTTTGCGTACGCCACCATTATATGGGGAATCGTAGGTATGCTGGCGGGCATACTGGCTGCGTTTCAATTAGTATATCCATCGTTGAACATGGGTATGGCAGCAACAACATTTGGTAGGGTTCGCCCGGTGCATACCAATGCCGTAATATTTGCCTTTGTAGGTAACGGTATTTTTATGGGTGTCTATTATTCATTGCAAAGATTGTGTAAAGCCAGAATGTTCAGCGATGCGCTGAGTAAATTCCATTTCTGGGGTTGGCAGTCAATTATTGTTTTAGCTGCTGTAACCTTATTAGCCGGTTATACTTCAGGTAAAGAATATGCTGAACTGGAATGGCCAATTGACATACTCATTGCATTAGTATGGGTAGCATTTGGTTGGAATATGTTCGGTACAATTCTTAAACGTCGCGAGCGTCACCTGTATGTGGCAATTTGGTTCTACATTGCCACATTTGTAACAGTAGCAATGTTGCATATTGTTAACTCAATAGAGTTACCATTCAGCCTTATGAAATCATACTCATGGTATGCAGGTGTGCAAGATGCATTGGTACAATGGTGGTATGGTCACAATGCGGTGGCATTCTTCCTGACTACTCCTTACTTGGGTCTGATGTATTACTTCCTGCCAAAAGCAGCAAACAGACCGGTATATTCTTACCGTCTTTCTATCATCCACTTCTGGGCGCTTATATTCCTTTATATATGGGCTGGTCCACACCACCTTTTGTACACAGCTTTGCCTAACTGGGCACAGTCATTAGGTACAGTATTCTCTATTATGCTTATTGCACCATCTTGGGGTGGTATGTTGAACGGTTTACTTACACTACGTGGTGCATGGGATAAAGTAAGGGAAGATCCGGTTCTTAAATTCATGGTTGTAGCGGTAACTGCTTATGGTATGGCTACATTCGAAGGACCAATGTTGAGCTTGAAGAGTGTAAACGCTATCAGCCACTTTACAGACTGGACAATTGCTCACGTACACGTTGGTGCACTTGGCTGGAATGGCTTCCTTACATTTGGTATTCTTTACTATCTGATTCCAAAAATATTCAGAACAAAACTTTACTCTATCAAATTGGCCAACAGACACTTCTGGATAGGCACACTGGGTATAGTATTGTATACGGTTCCAATGTACTGGGCTGGTTTTATGCAAAGTCTTGCATGGAAAGAGTTTACTGCTGAAGGCACTTTGAAATATCAATTCCTTGATACAGTAAAACAAATGCAACCTTTTTACGCAATGCGTGGTGTAGGTGGTGTATTGTTCTTGGTAGGTGCTTTAATAATGGCTTGGAACCTTTACAAAACAGTTCAGGCAGGTAATGTGTTGAACGAAGAACCAGCTGAAGCAGCACCATTAACTAAAGTATATGTTGCTCACGATAATTCACACTGGCACAGATGGATTGAGCGTCGTCCAATTCAGATGTTAGTATTGAGCCTTGTAGTGGTAGCTATAGGTGGTATGATTGAAATGATTCCAACATTCCTGGTAAAAGAGAATATACCTACAATCAGCAGTGTAAAACCATATACGCCACTTGAATTACAAGGACGAGACATATATGTAAGAGAAGGTTGCTACTTGTGTCACAGCCAAATGGTTAGACCATTCAGAAGTGAAGTAGTTCGCTACGGTGAATATTCTAAAGCAGGTGAGTTTGTATATGATCACCCATTCCAGTGGGGAAGCAAGCGTACCGGTCCGGATTTGGCTAGAATAGGCGGTAAATATCCTGATAGCTGGCACTTCAACCACATGTATGAGCCATCAAGTATCTCTCCGGGTACAGTAATGCCAAACTACCCATGGTTATTTAAGAATGATTTGGACACAGCAATTACAGGTGCAAAGATCAGAGCAATGATAACACTTGGTGTACCATACGCAGCAGGTTATGACAAGATAGCTAATGCTGACCTTATGAAACAAGCAAACGGCATCAGTGCTAATCTGGCAAAAGATAAGATCACTATACAGAGCAACAAAGAAATTGTAGCCCTTATAGCATATCTGCAGAGAGTAGGTACAGATATCAAACTGCAACAGAAAACAACTACTGCTAACCAATAATAAAAACAAAGATCATGAAATTCATACATTATCTGGAGACGATAACAGGAGTTGGTATCTATCCGTTAACATCATTATCCATCTTCTTCGTGTTTTTCGCAGCAATGACCTACTGGGTTCTTAAAGCGGACAAGCGATACATAACATCGCTGAAGCAGATACCATTTCCTGAACACGAATAGTTTTTATTTAAACATTAAATCTGCATTAATATGCAATCTAACAATAGAACACGACTAATATTAACAACTGCACTGCTGCTTGCACCATCATTTATGTTTGCATCAGCAACAGATAGTCCCAATAACATAGGCGGATACAATGTATTACTGATGAGTATGGTAGGTTTTATGCTACTACTGCTTTTCGTAATAGGAATGTTAGCCAACACACTGCGCCAGGTAAGCGCAGTGTTGGGAGAGAAGATACGCAAAGAGCGCAAAAAATCAGCTAACACACCTAAAACAACAATCTTGTTGTTTGTGTTACTGATGTCTGCAATCCATGCATTTGGTGCAGAAAAAGCAGTAGAAGAAGCAGTAGTTGCACCGGTAAGTAATTTTATCAGCGGTGTACCAAAAACTGATTTCTATGCTTTGATAACAATGATTGGTTTCGAGTTCATCATCATCTTTGCATTGACCATCTACATCAGAATATTGCTGAAAGTAATGAAGCAAAATCCTGAAACAGCTATAGCAGCTGAAAAAATAGCTAAGAAGAGTTGGTTCTGGGACAAACTCAATGCAGCAGCAACTATTGAACAAGAAAAAGACATCTTGCTTGATCATGATTATGATGGCATTCAGGAATTGGATAACAGCTTACCTCCTTGGTGGAAATATGGTTTTTACCTGACTATCATCGTTAGCTTTATCTACATCTATCGTTTCCATGTCTCTCACGATGGTCAGAGCCAACAGGAAGAATATGCTACAGAAATGCAGAAAGGAGAGGATGACAAAGCAGCATATTTGGCAAAATCAGCTAATAACGTTGATGAGAATACAGTTACAATGCTTTCAGATGCAGCAGAAATAGGTGCAGGTAAAGAATTGTTCAGTAAGAACTGCGTAGCATGTCACCTTCCTGATGGTGGTGGTAGCGTAGGTCCAAACCTTACAGATGAATATTGGTTACACGGTGGCAGCATCAAAAATGTATTCAAATCTATCAAATACGGTTGGCAGGATAAGGGTATGAAGAGTTGGAAAGATGACTTCTCTCCAAAACAAATACAACAGTTAGCCAGCTTCGTAAAATCTTTAAAGGGAACGAAACCGGCAACACCAAAAGCTCCGCAGGGAGAGTTGTATATAGAATCAGGTGCAGCTCCGGCAGCAGGTGCAAAAGATAGTACCGGCAAAACAACCGACAGCGTGAAGAGTGTAAAGTGAGGAGTAAAACAACAATCAAATGGTGAATAATAATAGTTCTGAATCGTTTAGAGATAAAGTAGCAACGGTAGATAGTAAAGGGAAAAGAATATGGGTTTTCCCTCAACAACCAAAAGGCAAATTGTATAGCGCACGCACTTGGGTGAGTGTGCTATACCTTGCCATTTTTTTTATACTCCCATTTATTAAGTACAATGATCACCCGGTATTCCTGATCAATGTATTAGAGAGAAGGTTTATCCTGTTTGGTCAAATTTTCTGGCCACAGGATTTCTTCATTTTTGCACTGGGCATGGTGGTCTTCATTGTGTTCATAGCCCTGTTCACGGTCGTATTTGGTCGTATCTTTTGCGGGTGGGCTTGCCCTCAGACCATATTTATGGAAATGATATTCCGTAAACTGGAATTCTGGATAGAAGGTAATGCTGCTGAACAGAAAATACTAAGTAAAGCACCATGGAACACAGAAAAAATACTCAGAAAATCTACTAAGTGGGTGGCATTCTGGATGGTCAGTTTCATTATCACCAATACATTTTTAGCCTACGTTATAGGTGTGAATGAACTTGGGAAAATGTACACTGAACCATTAGCTAAAAACCTGGGTACATTCACTGCACTTTGTGTGTTCACATCAATATTCTTCTTTGTCTATTTATGGATGAGGGAACAGATTTGTACTACCATTTGCCCTTACGGACGTATGCAAGGCGTGTTGCTCGACAAAGACACTATTGTTGTAGCGTACGATCACAAAAGAGGGGAAACACGTGGTAAATTTCATAAAAATGAAACGCGTGAAATTGGCGATTGTATTGATTGTGACCAATGCGTAAAGGTTTGCCCTACAGGAATCGACATTAGAAATGGTACACAGCTGGAATGTGTAAACTGCACAGCATGTATTGATGCATGTAATAAAATGATGGATGCAGTTGGCTTACCTGAGGGATTAATTAGGTATGCTTCTGAAAACAACATTACCAACAAGAAACCGTGGTCAATGACCTGGAGAATGAAAGCCTATAGTGTGGTGATGTGTCTGTTGTTAGGCATATTGGTTTGGCTATTGGCAAGCAGAACCGATGTTGGGGTAACGTTATTACGTACACCGGGACAGCTTTATCAGGAACTACCCGACCACAGAATGAGCAATTTGTATAATTACAAGATTCTCAACAAAACCTTTAAAGACAAAGAAGTGTCTTTGAAAATTGAAAATCTGAAAGGAAGTATAAAACTGGTGGGTGAAGAAAAGCTGATCATACCGAAAGATGGCTATGCTACAGGTACACTTTTCGTTTACCTCGACAACAATGAAATTATAAACAGAAAAACACCATTAGTAATAGGCGTATACGAAGGCGGAGTGAAAATAAACACTATAAAGACTTCCTTCTTAGGCCCATTTTCAGGTAAATAAACAATATTAAAAACTTCTAAATAACAACATATCATGAAACTAGGATGGGGATGGAAAATTGGCATATTGTATGTAGGTTTTATGGGGTTGATTGTGACCCTAGTCGTTGCCAGTAACAAACAACACTTTGATTTGGTATCGAAAGATTACTATGAACAGGAAGTAGCCTATCAAAAGGTAATTGATGACAGTAAAAATCAGTCGTCATTATCGCAGGCAATCGATGTTCATGCAAATGCCACATCAGTAATTATTGAATTTCCCGATGAGTTCAAGGATAAAATATTGTCCGGAGATGTGAAATTTTATTCTCCTGTTAATTCTGACTGGGATGGCAATTTCAAAATAATGCCAGAGAATAATAAGTTGAGCATTCCCCGTTCAGAACTACACAATACCAAGTATACAGTAAAGATACACTGCACTGTAAATTCAAAGAGCTATTATCAGGAAACCGAGATTACACTTCACTAACAATGAACACGTTTAGCTATACAATGGCATTTCTGATGGGGGTAACCGGTAGCCTTCACTGTGCAGGCATGTGCGGACCTATCATTTGGATTATGCCATTTCAAGTATTTTCGGGTATTAAACGTATTCTGGCTTTGGCAATGTATCATATTGCCAGAGTATCAGTTTATGCACTTATGGCATTGACTTTGTATTCATTCCGTAGCATGTTTACACCAAAACTTCAGCAATATGTATCCATATCGTTGGGGGCAATTTTATTGCTGGTAGGTATACTTACATTCCTACCCAATAATATGCTGAAAGTAAAATTACCATGGACCGGTTATGTACAAAAACAGCTGTCTAAGGTAGTGGGCAATCCAGGGTTACATACTATTTTTATAGCTGGTATCCTCAACGGATTACTCCCCTGCGGGCTGGTTTACATGGCACTTTCCACATCAATGACAGCTTCTACATCAGTTGAAGCTGTAAAACTGGTGTATATGTTTGGCTTTGGCACTATACCTATGTTAGTAGGTATTACGTTGCTTAAAAGCAAGATGAACTTTATACGTTTTAGTCATATAAAAAAGTTTGTACCGATTGTCGTTTTTTCTTTTGGTTTTTTATTTGTTCTGAGGGGCTTAAACCTAGGTATTCCGTATATTAGTCCTAAATTGGAGGTAACTGAGCATAAGATAAAAGCCTGTTGCTGCCACAAACAATAAAAGACAAACACATCTCTAATGAAAATCACATTTCACGGCGCGGCAAGATCGGTTACCGGATCTAAGCATTTACTTCAGATAAACCCGGATAAGAAAATATTATTGGACTGCGGCATGTTTCAGGGAATGGGAAAGGATACCGTGTCCCTGAATTCCGAATGGGGATTTGACCCTAAGGAAATTGATTACGTTATAATATCTCATGCCCATATTGACCATGTTGGCTTACTTCCTAAATTAGTAAAAGACGGCTATAAAGGAAAAATATACTGCACACCGGCAACGGCCAGTCTTGCAAAACTCCTTTTAATTGACTCTGCACACATACAAGAAGCCGACATCAGATATGTAAACAAAAACAGAGCAAAGGAGAACAGAGAATTAGTTGAGGCATTATACACAGAAGATGATGCATTAAGTGTGTTTCCGCTTTTTGAAACAATACCTTATAACGAGCATTTCAAAATAGATGAAAGCGTAGAGCTTTTATATACAGACTGCGGACATATATTGGGTAGTGCCGCTGTAAACCTGCGGATTAAAGAAGATGGCAAAGTACACCATCTCACATTTAGTGGAGACATAGGTAGGTATAACGATATGATCTTACGCTCCCCTGCTACCTTCCCGCAGGCTGACTATATAATTATGGAGTCAACTTATGGCGACAGGTTGCATGATGTTGCCACAATGGCCAGTGACAAATTACTGGAACATATAAAAACTACTTGCCTGGAACGTAAAGGGAAACTTGTGATTCCTGCTTTCAGCCTTGGGCGCACGCAAGAGATTTTATTTATGCTCAATAGGCTGGAAATAGAAAACAGGCTACCGAAGCTGGATTATTATGTAGATAGTCCATTATCAATAAAAATTACAGACCTTATTAAAAAATATCCCGACTACTTCAACAAAGATGTTCAGAAACTGTTGAAAGTTGATGAAGATGTTTTCTCATTTCAGGGATTGAAGTATGTTGACAAGGTGGAGGATTCCATAAAACTTAATGACTTATCTGAGCCATGTGTCATCATATCAGCATCGGGCATGGCTGAAGCCGGCAGAGTTAAACACCACATAGCCAACAATATAGCCAACCCAAGAAATACGATTTTGATGACTGGATATTGCGAACCGCTTTCATTGGGGGGCAGATTAAAACATAATAAAGGTGAAGTAAAAATATTTGGCAAACCATTTCCGGTGAGGGCTGAAATCGCTGAGATCACCAGCCTCAGTGCTCATGGTGATTACCACGACATGTTCCAGTGGTTGGCATGCCAAGACCCTACATTAGTATCAAAACTGTTTATTGTTCATGGAGAGTATGAAGTGCAATTGGCATTTAAAGATCGCTTGCTGAAAAAAGGTTTTAATGATGTAGAGATACCTCAAATACACGAAACCATTGGATTATAAGGAATTAAGGAAATGAAAATCAAAAACACAAGATCATTGTTATAAAGTTCAGCACAAAAAGCTGAACAACTTTTGCTATGCCATTTACGACCTTAACAAACGATTCCTTTTATGCATTATTCAACTATGCAAGTATTGGTATTGTAATTACTAATGCCCATGGTGAAATCCAAATGACCAATAAGTATATTGAGCACCAGTTTGGATATGGTGAAAAAGAACTAACCGGTCAAAAAGTCGAAGTACTTATTCCTCGCAGATATAGCGAAAGACATATCAAACACAGAGATAATTTTAGTGCAAATCCACATAGCCGACCAATGGGGCTGGGTATGGAACTTTCAGGGCTAAAGAAAGATGGAACAGAATTCCCGGTAGAGGTTAGTTTAGGACATTATAAAATAGGTGAGGATAAATACTCTCTGGCGTTTATTAATGATATTACTCAGAGAAAAGAAACAGAACAAGCCATCATTCAACTGAATGCACACCTTGAAGAAAAGGTTAAAGAAGGTTCACAATCACTTGCACTTACTGTTGCCCAACTAGGCAATCAGATAAAAGAAACCGAGCGAAAAGATGCGGAGCTAGAGCGCGTAAATGCTTTTTTAAACAATATATGGAACCATGCTGGCGCTATAATTTTTGTTTGTGATAGAACAGGAGTTATTCAGTTCTTTAACCCTGCAGCTGAAAAAGGTTTGGGGTATTCGGCAGAAGAGGTGATACTCAATTATAAGCTTACAAAGTTCCACACAGAGGAAGAGTTGAATAAAAAAGCAGAAGAACTATCAACACAACTTGGCAAAAACATTAAACCCGATTTTGAGCTATTTGCTGCATCTGTAGAGCTCAACCAAGGTAACAATCAGGAGTGGCACTATGTAAAAAAAGATGGCAGCAAATTTTATGTGTCACTTAATGTTACTGTACTTAAAGATAGCCACACCAACATATTAAGCTATCTGGTCATTGCTATTGATATATCTGAAAAAAAGAAAGCAGAAACAGAGTTGCGTGCCGCATTAGAAAAAGAAAAAGAACTCAATGAGCTGAAATCTCGTTTTGTTTCTATGGCATCACATGAATTCAGAACACCACTTAGTGCAGTACTCTCATCTGCATACCTTTTATCAAAATACACAACAACAGAAGCACAGCCTCAACGCGAAAAACACATTCAACGTATTGTATCTTCTGTTTCTTCACTTACAGAAATACTTAATGACTTCCTCTCGGTTGGCAAAATAGAAGAAGGTAATATTCATGTTCACCTCAGTGAGTATAATATTGAATTGCAAATGCAGGATGTCATCACTGAAGTACAACATTTACTGAAACCCGGTCAAAACATTGTTTATAAGCATATAGGAGAAAGTAACACAGTGTGTCTGGACCCATCTATGATGAAACATATCTTGATTAACCTTTTATCTAATGCAATCAAATTTTCACCGGAGCATAGCGATGT
This sequence comes from Chitinophagaceae bacterium, assembly GCA_947454715.1. Classification (GTDB taxonomy): domain Bacteria; phylum Bacteroidota; class Bacteroidia; order Chitinophagales; family Chitinophagaceae; genus Flavipsychrobacter. The sequence continues at coordinate 3,293 of CANGMZ010000042.1, read as the reverse complement.
TGAATTGACGACAGAAAAAAACAACATGAAATTTGTTTTATCTGTACAAGACAAAGGAATAGGCATACCTAAAGAAGACAAAGAACATCTGTTCAAGCGGTTCTTCCGGTCTTCTAATGTCACCAATATTCAAGGAACAGGTCTTGGATTGCATATTGTCAACAAATATGCAGAACTGCTTAATGGTGTAATTGAGTGTGACAGTGAACTGGGAAAGGGTACAAAATTTATAATAACATTTTAACGATATAAATAATGAAAACAATACTTATAATTGAAGATAACGAAGACATCAGAGAGAATGTTGCAGAAATACTCTTACTGTCTGATTATAAGGTGATCACCGCAGCTAATGGCAAGGAAGGTATTGACACTGCTGTAAAACAGCACCCGGATATTATTATCTGCGATATAATGATGCCGGGTATAGATGGCTATGGGGTATTACATGTGTTAAGGAAAGACCCGGCCACACAGGGTATTCCGTTCATATTCCTGACTTCTAAGAGCGAAAGAAGTGATTTCAGAGCAGCTATGGAAATGGGTGCAGATGACTATATCACCAAACCATTCAGTGGCAATGAATTACTTAATGCTATAGAAAGCAGATTCAAGAAAATAGAGGTGATGAAAAAGAACCTTTCTCCTGATCTTGAAGGTGTAAATGAACTGATGTCTGCTTTTGGCAACAAGAAAACACTGGAAACACTCACCGAAGAAAGTGCAAGCAATACCTTCAAGAAAAAGCAACTCATCTATAAAGAAGGAAATAACCCACACTATCTGTACTATATATTAAGTGGTAAGGTAAAAACCTTTAAAACACACGAAGATGGTAAGGCATTGGTTATAGACTTATATAATACAGGTGACTTCTTAGGGTATACTGCTTTGCTGGAAGGTGGTAGCTACAAGGAAAGCGCAGAAGCAATGGAAGATGCAGAACTGGCATTTATTCCACGCAGAGATTTTGAAGAATTGATTAATAGCAACCCAACGATAGCCAAGAAATTCATTTCACTATTGGCACACAATATTGCGGAAAAGGAAAAACAACTACTGGGTATCGCTTACAATACATTGCGTAAAAAAGTAGCAGAGGCATTGATCAGCCTGCAAAAGAAATATCATGTCAATAAAAATGAACCTTACCTGATAGACATTAGCCGTGATGATCTGGCAACAATAGCCGGCACCGCTACAGAATCTTTGATTCGCACACTGAGCGACTTTAAAAGTGAGCATCTAATTGATATTAAGAGTGGTAAAGTGATCATTACAGATGAAAAGAAGCTGATCAATCTGATTAGATAATTTTACACACATCATATAAATAGTAAAGGCAGCCTCTTTGTAGCTGCCTTTACTATTATAAGCAAGTGCCTGGTCCTGAAATAGCCATACACAAAAAAACATCGTTATGGCAGAAGAAAAAAATTATGCAAAGCGCAAACAGTGCGATTACAGCATATCCTTAAAGCTTCAAAAGCGTAACCCACGATTTGCCCCTTATGGTGTTCGGCTTCTTGATTCTTCGTTCTCCCCGAATTGAATATATACCCATTTACAGGGTTAAATGCAACAGTATTTGTAACGATTATTGGTATTACTCAGGGGACAGTTTCTGCGCAGTTTAAACGGTCGGTTTATTGGAGCAGGTTCCGGCAAAATCTTCAATTTCTCTCCTTAATTAATTGATTTTGTAGCATTACTTTTTTGGTCATTTAGCCAGCGTTTGTGTTGTCTCCTTGTCTGAAAGTTGGGGAACTTTGGTATTAATTCAGAAGAGTCAAATATAAAGTGATGCCCAATTCCCCCAATACGATCTATTACCACATAATAGTAATTGTCTCGCCTATTGGCTATTAAATCAATTTTGCCTACACTATCGGTATATTTTTTACCTACAATTTTTAATGACTTTTTCTTATATGATTTACAAACGTACACTTTGTGGTTTGTGAGCGGGCAATATGATTTGCTGCATTTCTTTGGTAGCTCAGCTGAATAAACAGTACAGCCAAATACTGTATCATTTCCCACTGTATATTGCGTATCAGCGGATATACTGTTGTAAAATATACCCAACTGAAAATGTGGAGAACAAGTAAAGCGGTTACAAATTTTTCTTTTAACAACACCACCTCCTCCTCCGTATGCCGACAATTGCCCTTTCACTACAGTAAAGGAAAAAACAGAGAAAATAAAAACAATCAGTGATTTCATCATTTGCTGAACATATATGTCTGTACAATAATTCCAATTTGACCTGCCCTTACTCTTGTTATTACTGGTATAGTTGGTGGCGCTGCAATAACACCGGGATCATACGATTTAAATCTGAAGTTGCTATTGTTTTCCCTATTGATTGCTCTTTGGTGGGCCCCATGTGCTCCATTATAATTTACATTATTGTTTGTCCTTTCATAGTTTTCTGCCAACTCATGGAATACGATTGATGCACGGGATTTAGGAACGACAGCACCGGATGCGTCTTGTTCAGTTTGCTGCATCCCAGGATTGATAACAACCTGGCCATCAAAGCCGTCTTTTGGACGATTTTCATGCTTTCCTTTTGAATCTTTGCCGCCATTGGACGCGTTAATTATACCGTGTCCGTTACCATCATTCGGTCCTACAGTTCCAGCAATTTTATTGCCTTGTTCATCATTGCCTAAAGCGTAGTCTGATGCCTCATATAGAATATTCTTAGACGAAGTTGAAAGGCTATTTATAAGTGCAAGCCCACCATCACTTGCAAGAATAGCTGCATTGGCTCCCTGAACAGAAACATTATTTCCATTTATTTGTAAGTATTGCTGATTTTTCGCATCAACAAGGCTTTGAATGTCCTTAATAGAATTGGGCAGCGTGTTTGGGTCAGTCGGTAATTTTAATGTATCTCCGAACGGATCACTAAACCAAATAGGGTTTCTTCCAAACGTACTATACGAGCTTTCCCAAGCCGAGCCTCTGGGGTCTCTGTTTTTCCTTGTACCCGTTCTTGTATCATACTCCCACCATAACGCAGTAGTCCAGTTGCCTACTCCTGCCATCTCATTTGTTTTCATTTGCCCATTAAACCCATAATGATAATCATCACCGCTAGTAATAGTTGCAACTACTGTTTGTGGTGTGTAAGTTACAGTATCTACTGTAAATCCAAAAACTTGTATGCTGTTGGTTCCTCCAAACGAACTATTATCTGCTATTTCTATATCCACAAAAGTAGTATTTGGAATAAAATTGAGTGTAGTGTTTACACTCGCTCCACTCATAATATTGTGAGATGC
>CANGMZ010000041.1 GCA_947454715.1 Chitinophagaceae bacterium | reverse complement strand
TTTCATGCTAATATAGCAAAATAAGTGCCGAATTGAGTTTAAACGGAATTACATACAAATGCACGATTGCTCTATTTAAACATTCACAATAACATAACTTTCTAACTACAAGCACTATATGTCTTTTATTTTCCACTTATTCTATGTTTTTAAACAACAAAATCCCTAACGTTAGTGACTTACTGCAATTTAGACTTATCTATTTTTGCGTTCCTATCCCTATTTATAGTTACAACACAGTTATGCAGTTGTTGATTTGTTTATTACATTTGTATTTGCAGCATTTATTATTTAAGAGATATAAAAACAATTTGTCATTTTTAAAATACAAAATACTTAAAAGCACCGCTCATATTAATGATTAATCAGCTCAAAGCTTTAATGGAAAACATGCCGGCTTCAATGACCATGTTTGATACAAACATGAACATCGTTGCAGCCAGTAAGCATTGGCTAGATAGGTATGGATTTAAAATGGACGATGTTTTAGGTAAGAATATCTATAAATTATTACCCAACATTCCGGAAGAATGGAAGGATATTCATCGTCGATGTCTTGCCGGAGCAACGGAAAAAAGAGAACATGATATTCTCTATTTAAACGATGGTCATCAGGAAGTAGTGAAATGGGAAATTTCTCCATTCAGAAATGAAGCGGGAGACATTTGTGGTATTATTATGTTCTCAGAGATAATTACAGAAGAAGATAAAAGCAAAAAAGTCTTCCTCAAACTTTTCCGGGAATTAAAACTCTTGATAGAAGTCTGCGATGTGGTTTTTGATGCCACAGACGAATTCGACTTAATCGAGAACGTTTGTAAAAAAATCATTCAATACGGCGGATATCAATTAACCTGGTTTGGGTATGCACCCGATCCATTGAGCGATAAACAACTCATTAGTCCGTTGCATAAATTCGGCACTGCTATTCATTATCTTGATGATTTCCTCATAGATCTTAATAATGAAATGCATAAAGTTGGCCCCACAGCAATAGCATTGGCTACCGGGAAAAGTATTGTAGTCAGCGATTTTGAGCATAATACTACTTTTCAACCATGGATGAAAAATGCACAAAATCACGGGCTGGCATCATCAATTAGTATTCCTTTAAAGTTCAAGAATAACAAAACAGCTGTTCTCTGCATTTATGCTAATGAAAAAGGTGCCTTTAACCAGGAAGAAATTAACATCCTCGACAGACTAGGTGTGTCTATCACTTTTGCCATTAACAGTCTGCATAAAATTTATGAAAACAAAGTAGCACAGATAAAGCAAGATAAACTCATTAAAGACCTCAACGGCCGTAACAGAAGCCTTGAAGAGTTCACTTACCTTGTTTCTCATAATCTCAGAGCAAAAGTTGCAGATCTTATCGGTGTTTCTACGCTATTTACAGATTTCGGAGTGAGTGGTACAGAAGCAATTGAGTTGATGCATGATGTTAAAAACATATCCTCCAAACTCGATGAGGTAATGAGAGACCTCAACAGCACATTGCTCGTAAAGAGCCATACCATACTAAACTACGATGTTATTGACCTCCAACAAACTTTTAAAGAGGTAATCAGTAAACTGGAAGCAAATCACCCGAATGAACACATTAAAATAGTAACCGATTTCTCAAAATACCCGGTTATGAAATCTGACAGATACTACTTGTTTGAAGTATTCTTTCAGTTGTTACTCAGTCTTGTTAAACATAATACCGAACAACGTTTTCAGGAGATTACTGTTGTTAGCCAACTCAACAACAACCATGTAACACTATCTTTTATCGACGACTTTGATGGCATTACACTGAAAAATGAATCGAATAATACATTTGAAATATATGCAAAACTATACCAACACCTTACAGGTGGTGGTATAAAACTATTTTATGTTACCGCTATCATTGAAAACCTCGGTGGCACTCTTTCTGTAAAAAGCGAAGAGAATTCTAAAGTAGTTTTCACTATCGAATTACCACTAACAGATACACTACTTAATTTATCATAATCCCAACACATCACAAAGAAAAATTATGAACTACATCAACAATTTCATCATTATTGACGACGACAAAGTCAACAATAAAGTTTGCACAAAAATTCTGGAGCAAATGTACCCTAAAGCAGGTATTGTCGATTTTCTGGAAGCACGTAAAGGCCTCGACTATATAGCAGAGAAATTTACTCAAAATGAAAACGAAAGAGCTGTTCTACTACTCGACATCATTATGCCTGTAATGAATGCCTGGGACTTTTTGGAAGAGTTTGAAAAGCTATCAGAATCGATTAAAAGCAGAATAAAAATCTATATTCTGTCATCATCGGTTGATAAAAATGATATGGCAAAAGCCCATGCCAACAAATATGTTGAATACTATCTCATAAAGCCACTTACTAAAGAATCTATCCACCTCATTGTCCATGTCTTAGAGAAAAGACTGGCAGCAGCAGGCAGCAAATAATATTTCCACAGATTAACTCTTTATAACAAAATATCCCGCAACAACTGTTGCGGGATATTTTGTTATAAATGCTATATTCAGAATAGCAATAGTACCTTCTCTACTTAAACTGTTTAAAGTAGTAACTAACCCCATTCTCTTCCAGTATCATTTCGCCTTTCTGGCACTTAACCACCTTCAAAAAACGCTGTGTTTTTCCGGCACACTCCAACGACTGATCTGTACCCAATCCCTTTATTGTCCATGAAGGATTGTCATCTGCATCATTACCACAGTATAATACCCCCTGCTTACTATCAGTTGACGGACCTGTTATATATGCAGATTTGATTTGACTGCTAAAGTCTGTACCACCCTCTTTGTCAATTGTTCGTTTATATACTGTCCAATGCCCGATCATAACATCAATATCAGTAACCGGCACTATTTTTTCCTCTTTCTCCAACACAATCACCTGTGCCGTATCAGAAGTATCTACAGCATAATAATAGATACCCTTAGGGTTGGTAAGAATAATACTTTTCGGTCGTCTCAGGGCAATATCATAAGAGACCGTTCCAAAATCAAGATGCCCGTCATCATCAATTGTATATTTCCCCCTATACACAAAACCATTCCTCACCCTGTAAGTAAATGTATCTCTTATCTGAAAGGTCATAAAAAGAGTATCCTTAAAAGGCACTTCTGTTGAGTCAAGGGTAAGTCGCTTCACTTCCACCCATCTGCCCGGCAAAAAATGCTTGGGCACAGGTTTTTTCTTGTCTCTTGCCTGCACCATTCCCGGCAACAACAATAGCAATAAAATAAGTACCTTTCTCATGAATTTTAAAATTACAAAAGTAATTGTGATGCTATACGCAACAGTCTCAAAATTTATGCGAAACTTTGCATTTCAGCCACTTACCACAACTAAATACACATACCAATGGCCGGTCAACACCTTAATATAACGCTCATACAGTCTGATATAGTATGGGAAGATAAAGCAGCCAATCTCAAACATTATGAAGAAATAATAGCCGGCATCAAGGAAACACGCCATGTTGTGGTATTGCCGGAGATGTTCAGCACCGGCTTCAGCATGGCACCGGAGCGTCTGGCAGAACCAATGGATGGGCGATCTGTACAGTGGATGGCAGATATGGCAGTGAAATATCGCTGTATACTCACAGGTAGCCTTATCATTGAAGAGGAAGGCAAATATTTCAACCGCATGCTCTGGGTACAACCTGATGGAAGAATTGGCTTTTACGATAAGCGGCACTTGTTTGCTTATGGTGGTGAAGACAAACATTATACCCCGGGCGATACCCGTCAAATAGCATCTGTAAACGGCTGGCGCATCAATATGCTCGTTTGCTACGACTTACGCTTCCCTGTTTGGGCACGTAACAAAGGGGAAGAGTATGATGTGATCATATATGTAGCCAACTGGCCATCACAACGAAGCACCGCATGGAAAACTTTATTGCAAGCGAGAGCAATTGAAAACATGAGCTATGTAATAGGCGTAAACCGAATAGGCGAAGACCCCAAGGGAAATATCTACACCGGCGACAGTAGTGCATTTGGACCTCTGGGCGAAACACTTTGGCAACAAACAGGCAATGCTGCTTGCCACACCATCACACTTGATAGAGAAGCACTTCAAAAAGCACGAACAAATTTCCCATTTCTCAATGATGCTGATGCGTTTATACTGCCTTAAAAATTGAATAACAAAATATTACAAATACACTTTACACACAAAAACGCCCCAGATATTATCAGGGGCGTTTCCTATTTTACTTGCTAAAATTATTGTTTCTGGAAAACTCTCGTTGACGGAGCGAAAGTTGTATTAGGGTTAAGTACATATTGATAAGCAGTATCACCAACTAACATGTGCACCTTTGCATTAGTACCATATAAAGTACCGAAAACTGCAGAGGTCTGTGTAGGAAGAATGATAGTAGTATCATCAGTTTGAACGAAGTAACCTGCATCACCACCGCTCAATGCGCCACTAACATTGTTTGTCATGTACAAACCGTTAGCCAGTTTAGTAACTACAACTGGTGCGCTGTTAGATACGCGTTGGTAATTACCAGCAAGGTTAATCAATGGGTTGATGTCAGTAACTGCAACATAAACACCCTTAGTATTGGTCATACCGTATTTATTCTGAGATTTGATATATACAATATTCAAACCCGGAACTGTGTTGTCCAGTGTGCTTTGATCAATAACTACAGGATATGACTCTTTGTAAAAAGAATCGTAAGCTGTTGCAGAGATAGACGGCAAAGAACCACCTACATTAATACTGTAATAGCTTGCACCGGTCAATGTAATGGTTGGTACAGAATACGTAACCAGTGTAGAAACCGAATTATCATTTTTCTTGCAAGCGCCGAATAACATTGCTGCTAAGAAAGGTATAACTAATAATTTTTTCATATCAATTCGTTTTGTTCAAAGTTTAGAATAAATCCCACCACATTTTCGTAGTGATTGGCTGCAAACCTGGGAAAGCAGAGTTTCTTGTACTTTCTGATGTTGGGTAGTAGAAACGCTTAGGATTCTGTGCACCTATCAGACTGTGTACTGAACGTACAAAGAAGTCAGGATAACCTGTACGGCGTAATTCATTCCATGATTCAAAACCCTGATTACCGCACATTGCAAACCATTTCTGAGTAAGAATGAAACGCAACTTGTCAGAAAGTGTTCCTGTTGTAGGATACATTGTCCAATAACCACCTGCAGCCATGTACTGAGTGTAAGAAGTAGCACCTGTATAACCTAATTCAGTGTTAATAGCAGCTGAATTAGCATTAAAACTTGCAGCGATACCATTAGCCCATAATACAGAGTCAGTTGTTCCGCTTACTGCCCAACCTCTTGCTTCAACTTCTGCCTGAAGGAAATAACTTTCAGCTGCAGAAATGAAATTCACAGGTGCTTTAGAAGAAAGTGAATTCTGTGCATCACCACCAACATAATGACTTGGTATAGAATATGTACCACCTGCAACAGTGATATCATAAGCACCTTGCTGAATACCAACTACTGTACCATTTGAAAGGTATGTGTAGAAAATATACGCTCTGTCATCTGTATTGCTGTTCATACTATCTACGCAAGTAGAACTTGCAACAAGATTCTGCGTGCTACCCAATGTTGTAGAAGAAGCTTCTGCATACAACGGATTTTTGTTTGCTGTAGAATAACCGAAATTGATAACCGCATCTTCACCGGTGCCAAGGAATGCAACACCCGGAGTAGCATACAATGCAGCGATTCCTGCCTGTGCTGTTACCGGATCTTTCTGGCTAAGGCGAAGTAACATACGCAGTTTCAGCGTGTAACCGAATTTCTGCCATTTTGTAACATCACCACCGAAGATAAGATCATCTGAACCAGGACCCGCAGCATCTGTAGCAGCCAAAAGTGCCTCAGCAGTATCTACATAAGCCATGATACCTGTGTAAATAACACTCTGTGAATCATATTTAGGATTGATGATACCACCATCTGCTAACTGACCTTTAAGTGCTTGTTTGAAAGGTGCATCACCCCAAGCATCAGTAATCAACTGGAAAGTATACGCCTGCATCATCAGAGACAATGCTTTGTAATGCTTTTTCTTCTGAGAATCAGCCAGTTTGTACATCTGGTAGAAGTTCTCATTTGCCTTATACAAGTTCTCCCATGCTGTAGAGAATGCATCCTGACCTGGTGCATACTGCTCTAAAGAGCGGTACTGGCTTGCATTTGGGCTCTGTGTCCAGTAACCTGTCCACATAGAACCTGTTATCTGTAAATCAACACCTAGTGCCGATGTGATATATAACTGACCCGCAGGTAGTAAAGTTTGTACAGTACCAATAGGGGCAATATTTGGATTGGTATTTACGTCCTGAAATTTTCTGCACGATGAAACGCCTAATACCAGTCCTGCCGCTACAGTAATAATAATCTTTTTATTAATAGACATAATACTTATTTTAACAGTTAAGGTTTAGAAAGTAGCTTTAATATATATACCGTAGTTTCTCAAAGATGGACGAGCACTGTAGTTCAGACCCTGACCATTGCTTGTAGCACCTGCTGATGTTTCTTCAGGATCGTTGTATTTGTTGCTCTTTGCTGTCCATAACAACAAGTTAGTACCAAATACGCCAGCCTCAAGACCACCGAACGGAGTACGTTTTGTGTAGTACTTAGTAGGTATTTTATATGTTAAAGATGCTTCCTGAAGTCTTACGAATGTAGCATTTACCAAACCTTGTGCCGGCAAGTTGTTACCTTCTATATTAGTGTAGTAATCATAAGGAGAGAACGCCTTAGTGTTTTTCAGGTAATTGCTTGTTCCTGCAACCTGATAAACTGAATTGTTCCATACATAAGGATTACGTCCGTTAACTGTAGTTTCCTGAGATGTGCCATTGAAATCCATGTTCATCTTAGTGCGGCTATAGAACTGACCACCTTGCTTAGTTACGAATACTGCATGTAATTTAAGTCCTTTCCAGCTAAGGTCAGTTCCCCATGAAGCAACATATTTAGGCTGATAAGATCCTTTGTAAACCGGCTTAGTAGTTGCAACCGGCAAACCTGTTGTCTGATCAACTACTGCATGACCGTTCCAATATTGGATGTCATTACCATAGAAAGTACCCAGAGGATGACCTACAGCAGCTACGATACCCAAACCGTTGAAACCACCAAGACTAACATTTTCCAAACCACCGTTCAATCTTTCTACGTTGTTGTGGTTACGAGTATACGTACCAAACAATTCCCATGTAAGACCCCATTTAGTTTTGATTGGTGTACCACGACCGCTGATTTCAATACCTCTGTTGCTTACATCACCTACGTTAGTCCAGTATGAAGTGTAACCTGTAGTTGGTGACAATGGCGCCTGAGTAATCAAGTCGATTGTCAATCTGTTATAGTAAGTAAAGCTACCGCTCAAACGGTTGTTAAGGAAACCTAAGTCAACACCCGCTTCAAACTCACGTGTACGCTCTGGTCTCAGACTTGAAGCACCGAATACACTCTGAATCTGATAAGCAGGAATGCCATTGAACGGAGGAACAATAGAACCGAAAGAAGAAGAAATATTGCTCTGAGTAAACCCTGCTGGGTTATTAGCATAAGCAACACCAGATGCACCGATACCTGCTGCACCAAAACGCAACTTACCGAAGTTCATTACATTTTTCTTGAATTTAGTTCCATCAAGTCTTTCTGTAAATACCCATGATGCATTCGCACCTGGATAGAAATAAGAGTTATGATCAAAAGCTAATGTTGAAGACCATGTATTACGTGCAGTAAGTTCCAAGAACAATTCCTTACGGAAATTGAATTTAGTAGTTGCATACAAAGAATGTTCTCTTACTTTATTAACATCATTACTTGTTGTTACCGGACCTACGTTATTAGAGAAGTTAAAGAAGTTAGGGATAACCAAACCATTTGTACCTGGGTCTATGCTAGCACCCAAAGACTCAGATTGTCTCATTGAGATGTTATCACCTACCATTGCATTGATACCAAAGTCCTTATCAAAATCATGTGCCCAGTTTACCATCAGGTCATTATATAATGAGAAGAATGTACTGTTAACCTGAGCGTAACCACCTGAAGAAATGTAGTTAAGACCGCTGTAGAAATTATCAACCGGTGCAGAGTTCAAATTCGGAACCTTGTAGAAAGATCTGTCATTAGATGCATCTATACCCAAGCGGTTAGAAACATTGAATTCGCCTTTTTTGAAACCTACAACGTAATCACCTAAAATCCTGTCTGTTTTGTTACGGTTATCGTAGTACTTAGCAACCCAATATGGATTCTTGTAATATGCACCATAGTTACCATAACGAGCAATACCGTTAGCATCAATAAATTCCATTGAATAATACTTGCTATTCAAATCCTTCATTTCTGAAATAGGAATATCTCTTGCAGTTTCATAAAGATTGTCCAATACAGAACCTGCAGCCTGTCCACCAGATTCAGCTCTTGAATAAGAGTTGATGTAGTTAAGGTTGATTGTAGAATAGAAATTATTGCTCAACTGAGTGCTTGCATTGAAACGCACACTATACTTGTTGTAGAAAGTGTTTGGAGTAACACCTGTGCTGTTCAATGAATTCAAAGAAAGATAATAAGAAGTATTTTCGTTACCACCAGATAAAGAAACGAAATTGTTCAAATCCTTACCGTGATCGAAGAAATTCTTGATATTGTTTGGCTGATCTGAATATGGCTTAACCAATTGTTTGCCATCAATGATCTGACCCCAAGGACGAAGCTTGTTGTCAAATAAATAACCCCAGCTAAAATTCTCACGACGATCATCAGCTACACCACTGTAGATGTTACCCTGACCATATTGATGTTGTAATTCTGCATATTTAGCAATATCAGACTGTGTGTAAGTAGCCTTGTAAGTAACATCAATTTTTGAGTTCTTACCTGCTTCACGCTTCTTGCCTTTCTTAGTTGTAATCATGATTGCACCATGTGCACCTTTTTCACCATAAAGAGCAGACGCAGCAGCACCTGGCAATACTGATACTGATTCAATTTCATCCGGATCGATATCATTGGCACTATTACCAAAGTCTACCTGCTCCAATGCATTAGATCTTGTACGGTCGTAGTTGTTTGTTACAACTCCGTCTATTACCACCAATGCGTTATTATTACCAACTATTGAGTTCTCACCACGCATAATGATACGAGTAGAACCACCAGGGCCACCTGTAGAGCTGGTAATGTTTGCACCTGCTACCTTACCCTGAAGGGCAGATATAGCACTGGTGTTGTTACCCGCTGTCAGCTCTTCGCTGTTTACAGTGGTAGCATTGTAACCTAATTCACGTTTTTCTCTTTTGATACCCAATGCAGTTACAACAGCACCTTCCAGTGTTGTTGATGTGCGCGTAAGACGAACAATGATGTCGCCCGAGCTAGTATCAGATACAGTTACTGTATTATAGCCTAATGCCTGAATAACAAGTTTATTCTTGCCATCCGGTACATCTAAGCTAAAAATACCGCTAAGGTCGGTAACAGTACCTATCACGGTACCCTTTACCATTACACCGGCGCCCGGATAACCCTGGCCGGTCTCGTCCAATACTTTACCTGTTACGTTATGCGTTTGAGCGAAAGCACTCATGCAAACCGAGATCAGTAGTACAAATAGTAACAAAGGTCTTTTCATACTGTTTGTTTTTCTTTAAAAAATGGCCCTTTATGATATAATGTTAAAACACCTGCATACACCCAAAAGAACCCATCGGAGACTTTGGAGTATAATTAGGCGGTGAATTTATTACAAGATTATGAATTAACAAAGCATTCTTTGTAATTTTCTTAACAATAACCTGTTTTTATTTTATTTCCGCAAATTTTTATTGCTCCGGAGTTAAACTACTTTTCAACATTTTGTTCACAAAAAACGAGCATTATCAACGCTTTTAACGAACAAATGCGACTTACAGCCGTTTATTTGCCCATATTTCGCTTCATTTCCATCACATCCATTTCCAAGTCAGCAAGTCGGTGATATACTTCTGCTGGTTCGCTAAAGTCGCTGCTGATCTTCAACCTGCCATACCACACCTCTTTAATATCTGAAGGGTCTATCTCCAGTGTCGGAAACTCATGACGATGCGCTATTGTATCGCTCTTCAGGTATAGCTTACCTCTTTCTTTCAACCTGTTCACCACACGCTTTACTGCCACACCACCCGTGTGTACTATTATATACACTCTGTTATCGCGTATTTTATCCAGCTCATCCACCCATTCGCCTATCAACCTGTCGCCATGCAGTACATTTGGCGCCATAGATGGGCCATCCACCTCAAACATCCGGTAAGTGGAATTATTTAACCCCGGCAACCTGAATGTTGGCAGCGTTTCCATAAACTCCGTATCACCATAACCCAACAAATAACCGGCACGAGCCTTCACCGGCACATAAACAATATTGTCATTGCCCTTGGTATCTACCGTTATTATTCTGGGCACTCCATTATACTTATCACCCATATACCCCTTAGGGTCTATAAAGTGCGGCGTTGATACCTGTTCACCAACATTTATTGTCTCCACATTTTTTGACAACAGATCATCTACCGATATTCCAAAATAATTGGAAATCAATAATAGGGTTTCTACATTGGGTTCGCTGATACCGGCTTCATAGTTAGCAAGTGTAGTGCGGCCTATTTGCAGCTCTGAGCTAAGCGCATCCTGCGTTTTGCCCTTTTTCTTTCTCAGGTATTTAAGGTTGGTTGCTAAGTTCATGACAACAAAGATAGAATTATTTTTCCACAAAATTTGGATTTGTCAAAATAAATGGAATATATTTGTACCGGAATTGATGCTTTACATGACAAACATACAGAATAATACTTGTTTATTCCACAAAAGTTGTAATTGCAGCGGTTCCTCACACTAAATATCCTTTGAAAACATTGAAGTTAAATCCTAAGCCAGATGACAAACGAACAAAAACTACAAGTAAAAGACGCACTGATGCGATATATAGCATGTTTTGATACTCAGGCAGAAGCCGCAAACAACCTGAATGGCGTAAGCCCTGCAATCATATCGCAGGTAAAAAACAACAATTGGGATATGATCAGCGAGCGACTGTGGCAGCACATCGCTCGTCAGGTAGGCTTTTACGGTGGTCAGTGGCATGCTGCCGACACCAGCACATCACTATTATTACGCATATTGCTCAGCGATGCCCAACACTATTGCATGTCTTATGGTATTGCTATTGCCAGAGGGCTTGGTAAAACATTTACTGCTACGCAATACGCCCGCAAACACGACCATGTTATATATATATGTGCCAATAGCACGCACAATCGTCGCTCATTTATAGCGGAATTACTCTATGCCGTAGGTATAAAACCCTCCGGCACTATGCCTGACATGATCAATAGTTTCTCTGCTACATTCACCGCAAAAGATGCGCCTTTACTCATTGTTGATGATGCGCACCTGCTCAAAGACCGGGTGTTACAACTACTTGTTGCTATTACCAACACCCTTACAGGGAAAGCAGGTGTGGTACTTATGGGCACAGAAGAACTGATAACACGCATTACAGAAGGCACACAAGAACAAAAAACAGGGTTTGATCGTATATACGACACTCTCGGCCGTCGCTTTATTACACTCAACTCACTGAACCCCAAAGACATAGAAGTGATTTGCCGGGCAAACAACCTGGACGAGGACAGCGCAATAATGGCAGTAGCAGAGGCCTGTAATGGCAACCTGCATAATATCAACAGCCACTTAACCCGCATCCGGCTCATGAAAATAGCGGCATGAAGAGCCACCGAATCAAAACAGTAACAGAAAAATAAAAACAGATAATATGAAGTATTCAGCAAAACAACAGACCAGTACCGCAAGAGCTATCACCCGCAAGGCAGAGCAAAAGATAAAAAGCAAAACAGGCGTCGGCTATAATCTTGTTCTTTGTCCTGAATATCTTACAAAAAAAACTCCCGAGCAGATGCTGAAAGTAGTTGCCGGCTCTCTGGGGATGGATACTGCCTGTTACAGTCTCAAAACGCGTGCCCGGCCGGTTGTAGAGCTCCGCTTTATAGCGGCCTACTTCCTGCGCAATTATTTTCCCGGTATTACACTATTGCAAATCACCCATTTTTTTGGCAATCAGGATCATACCTCTATTATCAATGGTATTTCCAGAGCCAATACGCTCATCGCTATCGGCGATGATCAGTTCACTAAAAAATATGAAACCGTTTTAAACTCAGTAAACCAATGGTTACGAAAAGAAGTGTTAGGGTACGAATCAGCCATCAGCGCGTAGAAGCCCTACAAGATATATGTGCAGAAATGTTACAATCATTCAAACCACTCAATGATCACCACTTTCTGCTGCGCGAATACATGCGCGAACTACAGCACAAACTCGCTCTCATGTCAAAAAGGGCACAAAACGAATATACACTGTCACTTACCGGCACTGAATCTGTCGCTTTTTATCAGCTATGGCAAGCGCTGGATATTAAACACGATAAATATGCCACCCTTATCGTAGAGACAATGCTCAAAAAAATGAGCAGCCTCGCAGCATGAAACTATTTAATAAGACAATAACTAATGAACCACCATGAAGACCCGCACTAATAAAAAAGTAACTGCAACTATCACCCCTGCACAGTTTCAGGAAGCTATGGCCCGCTATGCGGCAGCCGGCTTTCGCGGATTAGAGATCAACAAAGCCATAGAAGCAGAAGTAAATGAAATAGTTGAAAAATATGAACATGAGCTGCAGTGCACCGCTTACAGTAAAAATGCAGCATTCGAAATCATAAAAAACTATTGCATGTTAAATAAAGGAGAATTGTTCAGTAAGCGCAGAAGCATAGGTACTCCTCACGGAATAGCCGGTTTCAGATTAGGAACACCTCGCCTTAAAACCATAAAGGGAACAAACTGGAACAATATAGTATCACAATTAAAACAAAAACTACCGGCATACATACGCACCACAGAAGAGCCTGCCAAAGACATGCTACTTGCAGACCGGCATAAAGAAACAGTGGCACCGCTGCTGGTGGAGATGGGCATTCAGGTAGTTCAGGATGAATTATTTTATATAGAAACAAAAAACGCTGCATAGTCATGAAAAACGCTAAACGCCAAAACGCACCGCTCATCAGCTACAATCTGAAAAGAATAAAGATGAATGAGAAAGGCACACGCAGACAACAAAAACATGATATGCTACTCGCATTCATGGCAAACAAAACACGCACCCCACAACCAGCCCCTAAACCCTCTCTCCTGAAAACCCTCTTGTCTGTATTGTTCTGAATAAAGGGACAGCATGTGGACTACTATACATTTAATAATAAAAGCAGCAACGGGACTTATATCTGTTGCTGCTTCAGTTTTCTTTGTCAATATCCCATTACTCCCCCTTACCCAATGCCCGTTTATACTCTTTCAAGCACCTGTCTCTCGAGGCTTTAATATCTACTATAGGTCTGTAATTGAGGCTCTCAAACTCGGGAACCCACTTACGTACATATTTCAACTGCGGATCAAATTTTTCTGTTTGCAGTTGCGGACTAAATATGCGAAAATAAGGTGCTGCATCACAGCCGCTGCCGGCTGCCCACTGCCAGCCACCATTATTGGCAGACAAGTCATAATCGAGCAGTTTTTCTGCAAAATATGCTTCGCCCCATCGCCAGTCAATAAGCAGGTTCTTTGTTAGAAAGCTAGCCACTATCATGCGCACACGGTTATGCATAAAACCCGTTTCATTGAGTTCGCGCATACCGGCATCTACTATGGGTACACCGGTCTTGCCGTTGCACCATGCTTCAAATTCCTGATGGTTATTGCGCCACTGTATATTGTTGTAATCCCGCTTAAACGAACCACCAACCACATGCGGAAAATGCCACAAGATCATCATGTAAAACTCCCGCCATATCAATTCGTTAAGCAGGGTTGCGTTTAATTCCTTTGTCTCGCGCGCCAGTTCACGAATGCTTAATGTGCCAAACCGCAAATGCAGACTCAAGCGCGTTGTGCCACTAATTGCGGGGAAATCGCGGGTTTTATCATAACCTGCTGCTATTGTTCTACTCAGGATTATAGATGGTATATTAATATCAGACCTTTCAAAGCCAATATCCTGAAGTGATGGCAGCTGCAATGGCGCTGTCTGTAGGTAGTTACCGGCATATCGCTCCACAGGGTATGACTTCAAGTAGAAATCATTAAGTTTCTCTTTCCACTTCTTACTGTAGGGTGTATATACAGTATATGGCTCACCATTGTCTTTTGTTACCTCAGCCTGTTCAAATATCACCTGATCTTTAAATGTATGCAATGCAACTTGCTTACTGCTCAGGAAATCACTTATCTCTTTATCTCTTTGCTGTGCATAAGGCTCATAGTCATGATTGGTATATACAGCCTTTACATTATATTCTTCAGTCAGTTGTTTATAACAATTGATGGGCTTACCATGCATTACTTTAAAAGAGCTGCCTTGTTGCACTAGCTGCGCCTGCATACCCTCCAAAACCCTGTATATAAAATCTACTCTTCTGTCTTTTTTGTCCTTAAGATCACTGAGAATGTCTTCATCAAATATGAACACCGGCAGAACAGGCACACCACAGCGCAACGCATGATATAAACCTGCATTATCGTGTAACCTCAGGTCTCTCCTGAACCAGAATATACTTATCTCTTGCTTTGCGCTCATCACCTCTTGTTGCTTATATTACCTACTCCTGCATAAACAATGCTTTCAACTCACCTGCATCTTCAGGCTTCATTTTACCACCCAGCAGCAAACGTATCTGTCTGCGGCGCAACGCCCCATCATACATCTTCTTTTCGCTATCTGTTTCCGGCACCAACTCAGGCACTTTACGCGGACGACTATTGGGGTCAAGCGCCACAAATGTCATATAGGCTTCGTTAGATAGATATTTATACTGAGCAGACAGATCTTCACCCCATACTCTCAGGTACACTTCCATAGAAGAATTGAATGCCCTGGTCAGCTTTGCTTCAATTGTGAGCAGGTTACCCAATTTTATCGGATTAGCAAAAGACACATTATCTACAGAGGCCGTTACTACAGGGCAATTGCAATGTTTTTGTGAAGCTATTGCCGCAGCAATGTCCATCCAATGCATCAGTCTGCCACCCATAAGGTTGCCCAAGGTGTTGGTATCATTAGGTAATACCAATTCAGACATGATCACAAATGTATCCTGAGGTTTTTTTATTTGCATATCGTTCTGTTTCAGAGACAAAGTAATCGTTTTTTCTACTGTTGCCCGATTAAGAAATCTTATTCACTATGTTAGAAAACTAATATATAGCTATTTGAATAACTCACTGTAGGTCATGATGGTATATGGTTGCAAGGTATCTGGCTTAAAATACTCATAATTCCAGCTTTGAGGCCTTATTGTATCAAAACAAGCATAAACCAGTTTCGGGTTATTCAATATTTTAAGCATACCCGAATCTGACCCATTAATAAATACAAATGTACGTTGCGGTTCATCGTGCTGCATTGCACTCATGAGCATACTCTCTTCACTCACGCCCCAATCCAGTATATATTTTTGCTTAAGTTCAGGGTCGTTGAGAATTGCCAACTTATTGATACCATTCGTACTCATCTTCTGTAAAACTTCTTTCGTAAAACTGGTTCGCCAGCTAAACTTATCATTCGCAGCAGCAATATATACCAACCGAACAATAAATATAAATGACAACAATATCACTGCCCTGCGGGTATCTATAGCCGGCAGAAAATAGAATACAAAAGGTGCGCCAACAACTATAGCCATACTCTGCCACTCACTTTCCACATGGAATTGCAAAAAATCGGCATTCGGATAAGTGATTCCCATAATAAATATATAACTAATGATAGCCGCAGAGGTATACAACAAAATTCCGCTCTTCCTATTCTTAATCAATGCAAATACACCGGTAACAAATACAATAATCACTACCCAGTAATTAGTCAAACAACGAATAAAAAATACTTTAACCCCTCCTGAAACAAAAGCAGGAAGAACATCTCGCAAAGACAAGTGTGTTATATTATGCAATCGTGATTCATCATAAGAATGATCATTGACTACCAAAAATTTAGTAGACACAATTAAAGCAATACAGACCGTAAGCAATATAGATACCTGTTTACTGAATGGCCAGTCTTCCTTACCAATCCATAAAAAGAACCATAGATACATAAAGGGAATCAGCACAATAAAATGTGTATAGATTGCCAGAAAAGCTAATGCTATGAATACAGGCAGTAACCAATGAAGCTTTGCTTTTCGTTCGCCCATGGTTAGGATAACAGCATAAAAGATGAACATCCACGCCACCGCCTGATGTATCTCGTTATTAGTCCAGTAATACGAGTCACTGACCAACAAACAATAATACATTGCCATTATAATGATAAGTGCGTATCTCCTCAGCCTGTATAACAAAATACCCGCGAGCAGATAAAATAAATTAAAGCTGAGTGTATATGCTTTGAGAATGAGCTTTATGGGTAAATGCAACTTGCTGCCCAGCCAAGGAACCATCTGTGTTACAAATGAGCCATACCTGTGCTCTTGTATCTGCAAATGACCATCTTTAATAATATTGAAGGCTATATATGCGGAGTCAACAAATAACAGGCGATCCTTATAACACACAATTCCCCCTAAAAACAATACCCCAAGCACTGCAAGTGCAATTTTGGAATGCTGTTTTAGGTCAGAGCGTTGCGAATTCATAACTAATCAGAAATAATTAACGGGATATAACCACGGATATTGCCGTTTCAACATCATTGACATTCTTTACTTGCAGCCGGTACACTCCGTTCTCAATAGAGTAAGGTAGCTCTATTTCGCCTTTAGCACGCTGCATGTCCAGTTTGCCCTGCTGCATTAAGCGCCCCTGCATGTCAGTAAGTACATAATCATAAATACCCCTTGCTGCTTTAATATTTATTTTACCGCCAACTACCGGGTTAGGAAATACGTTCACAATACTTTGTTGCGCATCGTTTATCCCATCCGTATACGGATACAACCTTTGCACATGCTTTCTGGCCCTTATTGGCTGCGTGTATGCTGCGTCTTTAAATGTAACAGAAGCCAGTGGCGATATTTCGCCCTGTCGCAGATATCGCTGTTCATAAGTAGTATCTGTCATTCCCTGATACACTCCGAAAGTAGCCATAATAGTACCCGGCATAGGTGCTGCATTCAGGAAAAAACTATCTTTTTTTATTGTTCGTGTAGTCACCTGAAGCACATCGAGATACATACCCGACAAACCTGCTATATCATTAATTCGCATTTGTCCATAACCCACCACCCGGTTTGTCTTTGTTACATAAGACCTCACAATACCCGGGGCATGCGAATAAGAAAAAAGAGCAATAGACAACCCGAAATTAAGATCATAATTATATGAAGTACTCCATCCAGTATTATAGGTGGCAGGCAATGCTACACTGGTATCAGGAACAGAATACATAATATTCTGCAATGGAATAAAGAGGCTGTCCGTTGCACCTGCTGTTAAAAAGCCCAGCCAATATATCGTATCATACACGTTAACACCATACTTCATTAATCCATAACCGGCAAGAGACGCACTCGCATTACCATTAAATGTTAGACCAAATAACCTGTACTCATTACTATCTGCATAATCATATCCGGTAGCGGCTACTCTTCGGTCAAACAAAACAGGTGTAGTGTCTGAGAGCAGACTCATATCCCATGTAGCAAAAGTGGCTGCTGACAATGAAGGGAAAAAAGAACCTGTAGTCGTTGCTTTTATTGTATCCGTACCTGTTTTCACTATTGGGTATGCGTTTACCTTAAGTGTTATTTGACCAAAAACACAGTTAGACAAAACCAATAAAACAATTATCCAAACGATTCTCATCAATAATAAATGATGCGATGAAAAAGAGTTGCGCCATTACTGACACAACTCTCTTTTTTACTTACTCAGGTGCATACTGCGCTCCTTATACAACTGCCTGAACCATGGGTCACGCAGGTTTTTAATAAATCTTATTGCTTCTCCCGTGCTCTTCATTTCCGGCCCCAGTTCCTTATTTACATTCGGGAATTTATTGAAACTGAATACAGGCTCTTTCACCGCAAAACCTTCCAGCTCCTGCTTTATGTTCAGGTCTTTCAGCTTCAGCTCTCCCATCATCACCTTGGTTGCAATGTTCAAATAAGGTACGCCATAAGCTTTAGCTATAAATGGTGTTGTACGACTTGCTCGAGGATTGGCCTCAATTACAAATACCTTACCATCCTTTATCGCATACTGTATGTTTATCAATCCTCTTATATTCAGCTTCAATGCTATCTTCTTAGCTATTTCAGCCATCTCTTCCACTATCAATGGTCCAAGATTGAAAACCGGTAATAGTGCATGACTATCTCCACTATGAATACCTGCCGGCTCTATGTGCTCCATCATACCCATAATGTGTACTGTCTCCCCATCACATATAGCATCAACTTCTGCTTCCTGACAACGATCCAAAAAGTGATCTATCAATATCTTATTACCGGGCAAGTGTTTCAGCAGGCTCACCACACCGCGCTCCAGCTCTTCATCGTTAATTACAATACGCATTCTCTGACCACCCAATACGTAAGATGGACGAACCAATACAGGGTAACCAACTTCTGCAGCTACTTCTATTGCCTCATCTGTTGTGTACGCAGTACCATAATTAGGATAAGGAATACCCAGCTCTTTCAGCATATCGCTGAATCTTCCGCGGTCTTCAGCTATATCCATATCATCAAACGAAGTACCTATAATTTTTATGCCGTTCTCATGAAGTCGCTTTGCCAGCTTCAGGGCCGTTTGCCCGCCTAATTGCACAATAACACCATCCGGACGTTCATGCTCTATTATCTCCCAAAGATGCTCCCAATATACAGGTTCGAAGTATAGCTTATCTGCAATGTCAAAATCTGTTGAGACTGTCTCCGGATTGCAATTCACCATGATTGCCTCAAATCCGCAATCCTTTATAGCCAGTAAGCCATGAGTGCAGCAATAGTCGAACTCTATACCCTGACCAATACGGTTGGGCCCCGAACCTAATACTATGATTTTTTTCTTTCCGGAAAGGTTGCTCTCATTACTCTTGATCTTTCCCCGTTGTGGCGCATGTTCAAATGTGCTGTAATAATATGGCGTCTTGGCTTCAAACTCTGCACTGCAGGTATCTACCATTTTATAAACACGGGTTATGCCCACGCTCTTTCTGTATTCATAGACCTCTTCGGCTGTGCTATCCTTCAGCAATTCTGCAATTTGCTCATCGCTGAAACCCATTTTTTTGGCTTCAAACAAAAGCTCATAAGTCAGTTTCTCAATGTGTTTTACTGCCTTAATCTCATTCTCTAATTTTACCAGATCTTGTATCTGATAAAGGAACCAACGATCTATTTGTGTTAGCTCCCTGATTGTTTTGATAGATACTCCGGCAGCTATTGCCTCTTTTATTCTGAAAATTCGATCCCATGTAGGGCGCTTAAGTGTATCAATTATTTCTTCAGGTCGCAGTCTTTGCTGGCTGATATATGAAAGCCCTGTTGCATTATTCTCAAGACTTTGACAAGCCTTCTGCAGTGCTTCAGGGAAAGTGCGACCAATGGCCATAACCTCTCCTACAGACTTCATTTGCAATCCTAATGTATCATCTGCGCCCTTGAATTTATCAAAATTCCAACGAGGCATTTTTACAATCACATAATCCAAAGCCGGCTCAAAATATGCCGATGTTGTAGCTGTAATTTGATTTTTCAACTCATCGAGCATATAACCTATTGCCAACTTAGCAGCAATCTTAGCAATAGGGTACCCCGTTGCCTTAGATGCCAATGCTGATGAACGGCTAACACGCGGATTAATCTCAATTGCTATTATTTCTTCTGTATCCGGATTGAGGGCAAACTGCACATTGCAACCTCCGGCAAAATTACCCAGATCGCGCATCATTTTTATAGCAGTGTTGCGCATCAATTGGTAGGCTGTATCGCTAAGGGTCATTGCAGGAGCTACAGTAATACTATCTCCTGTGTGTATACCCATAGGGTCAAAATTTTCGACCGTACATATAATAACAACATTATCATTTTTATCGCGAAGCAGTTCTAATTCAAACTCCTTCCAACCCATCATTGCCCTTTCTACCAATACCTCGTGCATAGGTGATGCCGTAAGACCTCTGTCTAGCGCACCATCTAGCTCTTCTTTGTGATACACTATACCGCCACCAGATCCACCGAGTGTGAATGATGGGCGGATAACTATAGGTAAGCCTATTTGTTGCGCAAATTCTTTACCCTCTAACAGAGAATTGGCGGTCCTTGCTTCTGCTACCGGCACCCCCAGTTCTATCATCCATTTTCTGAACAACTCACGGTCTTCCGCCTTGTCTATAGCCTTGATATCAACACCTATAAGTCTTACATTGTGCTTTTCCCATATCCCCAACTCTTCTCCTTCCTTAGCCAGGTTAAGCGCAGTTTGGCCACCCATTGTCGGCAACACAGCATCAATCTGATTTTCTTCAAGTATCTGCTCCAGACTTTCTACTGTCAATGGCAACAGATAAACCTTATCTGCCATAATGGGGTCTGTCATTATGGTAGCCGGGTTAGAATTGATAAGGATTACTTTTACCCCTTCTTCCCTTAGGCTTCTTGCCGCCTGAGAACCGGAATAGTCAAATTCACAGGCTTGCCCTATTACTATGGGGCCTGAACCAATAATGAGTACACTTTTAATGGAAAGATCGCGAGGCATATAAATAAATCAAAATTTAAAATCAATAGTCAAAATTCCGGTAACTGATAAAAACACTATTTCTATCATCAGTCCATCCAAAATCCTGCATGCTTCAACTGAGATTGAAGTGTCTTGAATTTTGAATTTTGATCTGTGGACTGGCGTACATATAAAAATAGGGCTGTCAGCCCGTGGCGCAAAAGTAATCGAAATTTAGTAAAATCGGGAATGATATGCTGTAGTACTTCTTCCTACTCGTAAATTATGGCGGATAATCATTTTATTAGCTAAACACATTTGTCAAAAAAAACTATGATTTAAAAAACTAAAATATTGCATCTTTCCGTCATGTTGCCAACAAAAGGATATAAATATTCTGTATTTAATTGAAAATCAATAGGCAAGCCACGTATCGGATAAAATATATTTTACATTAAATATTTTCTGTTACGTGGTTTTGAAAAATATTTGCATTTTTGAGTAGTTAGTTAATAAATTCCCTTTAAGGTGCTATTAATTACATAATTTTGCAGCAATCAGGTAATTTTATCTGTTTCGGACATACTTTTTCGCACTTTTGCGATTATTATAAAATAACACATAATGAGCTTTTTGGGCTTTTTTAAATTTCTTACTCAGGAAATTGCGATAGATCTTGGCACGGCCAATACATTAATAATACACAACGATCAGGTAGTAGTTGACGAACCATCTATAGTTGCTATTGACCGCACAACTAATAAAATAGTAGCTGTTGGTAAGAAAGCGATGATGATGCACGAAAAGACGCATGAAAATCTGAAAACTATTCGCCCGTTAAAAGACGGTGTGATAGCAGACTTTAATGCAGCTGAAGGTATGCTACGTGAAATGATTAAAATGGTATACCCAAAGAAACCAATGTTCCCTCCTAGCTGGAGAATGGTTATTTGTATACCATCGAGCATTACGGAAGTTGAGAAGCGTGCAGTACGTGACTCTGCAGAGCAAGCAGGTGCAAAAGAAGTATACATGATTCATGAACCTATGGCAGCAGCACTAGGTATAGGTATAGATGTTGAAGAGCCTACAGGTAACATGATCATTGACATTGGTGGTGGTACTACCGGCATTTCTGTAATAGCCCTTGCCGGTATCGTTTGTGATCAGTCTATACGTATTGCAGGTGATGAGTTTACAGGTGATATTATGGAAGCAATGCGCCGCTATCATAGCTTAATGATAGGTGAACGTACTGCTGAACAAATTAAAATACATGTAGGTTCTGCATTAAAGGACCTTGACAACCCTCCTGATGATATTGCCGTAAACGGTCGTGACTTGGTAACAGGTATTCCTAAACAGATTATGGTTTCTTATCAGGAAGTAGCTGAAGCACTTGACAAATCAATATTCAAAGTTGAGGAAGCTATATTAAAAGCATTGGAAAGTACACCTCCTGAGTTGGCTGCCGATATTTATCGTCGTGGTCTGTATCTTACTGGTGGTGGCGCATTGCTTCGTGGCTTAGATAAGCGTATATCTCACAAGATAAAGCTTCCGGTTCATGTAGCAGAAGACCCGCTACGCGCAGTGGTTCGCGGAACAGGTATGGCGCTGAAGAATATCGCCCGTATGCCTTTCCTAATGAAATAAAAAATAACAGCTCCTTTACGGAGCTGTTTTATAATTACTGTGTTTTTGAACTGAGGGCTAGATTGTTCGGGATGAGTAGTCTTGATAGTATGGGCTTTCATTAGCTGTTAACTTAAACTGAATTAACCTTCAGATTGTAACTTGTAATTTTTTGACTTAAACAGGGTGCGCAATTTTATACTTATCATACGCCGTTTCTTTAATCTCATATTATTTATGGGATTGGAGATTGTGTGCCTGATTCTCATATCACATGCACACAACTTGCAGGGAGATGATATTGTAAGCTCGGCAAATACAGCAGTAGGTATCATGTACAAAAAACAGAGTGATCTGTTTTACTACATCAGCTTAGGAAAGATGAATGATAGCTTACTGAATGAGAACATGAGGCTCAGAAAAATGATAGATCAGTATCGCACGGTCGATACATTAAAAGATATTCCTGTACGCAGAGAGCTGACATCAACAGATACTGCAACTCATGTTGTAAAGTATGCCGACTATGTTTACCGCACGGGTAGAGTAATAAATAATTCAGTGGATGCAGTAAATAACTACATCACCATCAACCGAGGTTCAAAAGACGGCATTGTAAAAGGCATGAGCGTAATATCAGGCAATGGCTTGGTAGGCCGTGTTGAGTACGTAACGGCTCACTTCTCCAGCATTCTATCTATTCTGAGTAACAAGCAGCAGGTGAGTGCCAAACTAAAAGATGGCACCTTCAAATCAACAGTATGGGATAACGAGCATCCCGATGTTTTTATGATGAAGGATATGCCGCCAGAAGCAAAGGTGAAAAAAGGTGATTCTGTATATACTACATCATTTGGCAATACATTCCCACCCGATGTGTTGATTGGTACGGTTATCAATATTGAAATCAATAAAAAGAACGGTAAACAACAATTATATCTACGCCCAGCAACCAATTTCAGAAGCCTGCAATACGTTTATGTTTTGGAGAACCTTATGGATGCAGAAAAGAAACAACTGGATGAAACACCTGTAAAAAAATAAGCACTTTATGCGCTTATTATGACAAAGCAAGAATCGCTAACATGAACGTTTATATAAAAAATATTTTACGCTTTTGCATAATTGTTATACTTCAGGTGTTCATACTGAATAAAATAACCTTGCACTGGTTTACTGAGCCGGCAGGTGCACTGTTTATCCCATTTATTTACCCGCTTTATATACTCTTGCTTCCCTTTGAAACACCGGTATGGGTACTGCTTATTTTGGGCTTTTTACTCGGTGTTACTGTAGACTCTTTCATGACTACTGCGGGTATTCATGCATTTGCAACAGTGCTGATTGCCTATCTGCGCACCAATGTATTAAATGCATTGATGCCGCGAAATCTATCCGAATACATCAATCAACAGCCTTCAATAAAAAACATGGGGTGGATGCCATTCCTGGTGTACAGTGGGTTTCTTATTCTCGTTCACCATCTGGTATATTTTACAATAGAGTCGTGGTCATTTGTGAGTTTTGGTTCACTAATGCTCAAAGTAGGGGCATCTCTTATTACCTCTATGCTGTTCATTATTGTATACATATTGCTGTTCACCCGCCAGAGTGCAACAAGAGCTTAGTCAAGCGATATAATTGCGTTTAGTAAGACGGTGTAAGCAACAATAGAACTTTCCGGTTTTATAAAGTTGATAGCAATCTGCCCGGTAGGATTAATAGTGCAATTTATTTGCTTTACCCAAGACACCCCAAGATCATCTTTAAACATTGTAGCTGCATAATAATATGCCGTAAAATATGTGTTGACATTGGGTATATAACCTGCGGGCAGCACACCCATCAAAGAGTTGCCGGCTCCTGGTGATGCGGGGAAATTTTGAGCGTTATTCGCAGTAAGCGTTGCCTGAAGTGTAAGCGTGTTGGTAATAAAGTTTTTTTTATAGTAGATCGTTCCTGTAACGCCACCACTTGCAGGCAAGGTATTTACCCCCAACGTATTCCATGTAGCCTCGCGACCTCTCAAACCAAAGAAGTACTGATATGGCTGCATAATACTATAAGGGAATTGTGACGACGACGTAGCGGCCGGACCACTAACCAATGTTGCGGTAACATTATTCAGTGCAGGAAATGAACTACCATCGTAATACGTCAATGAGGTAGTGTTGTTCCCTATCAATATCAACGGCACATCCGTACCTGTTGGAGTTATAGTACCTCCGGTAAATTTGATCATTGATCCGTTATAGAAAAACCACCCTGCGGATATAGTCACTGCACTACCCGCTACCGTTTTGGTCATACCACTGATAATAGCAGGTAAAGCTGCATCTCCACCCATAGCACCCAATGCGTTGATACATTCTGTATAAGCCTGTTGTAAGTAATTAAGCTCATCCTGGGTAAGCGGAAATCCACCTGAGTGCGTAAAGTCTATTGTTCTCATGTATTAGTATTGTTTAAAAATGGGATGTAATAAGTGTTTACAAATCAATAAGTAACTACTGCATATAGATTGCGAGATGGTAATCGGTATTTATCTATCAGCGCGTTCATTCGTGCAGCATCAATAGCAATCGCAACCGGCACCATAACCAGAAATTGATACCCGCTAAACGCCACCTCAGTGCGGGTATAGAGCCATTGAGGATTAGGGTAAAATGTTGCACCAACTTCACTGATACGCCCCAACCATAACTGATGTGTTTCCGGAGGGAGGTAAACATATAGTGCATCGAAAATGTGGTCATCTACAACATAGATACGTCTGCTTACCGGATCAAAGGTGTCATTGAGAACAACCTGCAGTCGCACTACCTGACCATTATGTGTAAGCGTGTAGATATTGTTATTCCTGTTTGCGCAAAACTTATCATACAATTCCTGAACAGGCTTGATTAAACAGAGCAACCAGCGAATGGTCAATGTTTTACGCAAACGTACAGGCAGTAATATCCGCACCAATGCAGCAAAATCAACATCATAAAAAGACATAAGATAGTAAAGATTATAAGGTTAATATGTTCCGTCTCAACTACTAAATAGGACTATGAGAAAGATAAATAACATTGGACAGTAGGTATGCTTCATCGGCAATCATATAACCGGCATCAGGAGCGTATTCTACAGTTACAGGCGAGAATGGGAGCGCGGCATACGTGGCATCAGCGCTGTCTACTACCCCTATTACAACGCCCTCAATAGCTTGCAATGCAGCAATTAAATTATTGATGACGAACAAGCCATTAAATGGTAGATTTTTCAGGAAAGCATTGACTGCATCCTTTACCGGATATGCAC
>CANGMZ010000040.1 GCA_947454715.1 Chitinophagaceae bacterium | reverse complement strand
GATGATTTCAGTTACATCTTCCAAAACACCCTTCAGTGTAGCAAACTCATGGTCTGCTCCCGGGATTCTGATAGCTGTAATAGCATAACCTTCAAGAGAAGAAAGTAACACACGACGCAAAGCATTACCAATGGTAACACCATAGCCCGGTTCAAGGGGACGGAATTCAAACTGCGCTTCGAAATCAGTTGTTTTCTGAAGTGCTATCTTATCCGGTTTCTGAAAATTCAATATGGCCATATTGACTTATTATTTGTGAATTGTTTATTTATGATTTAGAATGCTTAGCTGATAATAATTGTCTTGCTTTTCAACGCTCTTTCCCACATACGGCAATGAGTATTTCTACCAAAACCGCGACAATATACTAAAAACTTTATTAAATTTTGCAAATAATACTGCAAAATAACTTGTATTACTAATTATTTAGAATACAATTCGACGATCAACTGCTCCTTAATGTTCTCAGGAACTGATTCACGCTCAGGGTGAGATATGTAAGTACCCTTCATGTCTTTTTCGCTCCAATCCATCCAATTGATCTTAGGATTTTTACCACGAATCATACCGATAACTGTAAGATTAACCTTGCTCTTTGGTTTCAATTCGATAACATCACCTGGTTTCAGGAAGTAAGAAGGGATGTTCACTACTTCACCATTAACCATGATGTGTTTATGAGATACCAACTGACGTGCTGCAGGACGAGTAGGGCAAATACCAAGGCGGTAAACTGCGTTATCCAAACGTGACTCCAACAATTTGATCAAGTTCTCACCTGTTGCACCTTTCAAACGAGCTGCTTCTACATAAGTATTAGCGAACTGCTTTTCAAGAAGACCGTAAGTGTACTTAGCCTTTTGTTTTTCTTTAAGCTGCACTGCGTACTCACTTGGAGCTTTACGCTTGCGGGTTCCACCGTGTTGTCCCGGAGGGTTACTGTTCTTAGAAAGGCTTTTGCCTGAACCAAGTATTGGTTCTCCGAAGATTCTGCAAATTCTGTTTTTTGGTCCTGTGTAACGTGCCATGACGATTTTTGTTTGGCTGCCCGTCTCCTTTAAAAATCGTAAAATCCGATCCGGGACAGCAATTGTAATTGTAAAAAAATGAAAAAAATAATTGATATTATATAAAGAGGAAACTGTCAACAGATTATGTTGACAGTTTCCAACTAACTATACTCTACGTTTCTTTGGAGGGCGACAGCCGTTGTGAGGAAGCGGAGTAACATCCTTGATAGATACTACTTCGATACCAGAATTACTCAAAGCGCGGATAGCACCTTCACGTCCAGAACCTGGGCCTTTTACGAATACATCTGCTTTCTTCATACCTGCATCGGTTGCAACCTTAGCGCAATCCTGTGCAGCTGTCTGAGCAGCATACGGTGTATTTTTCTTAGAGCCACGGAAGCCCATTTTACCAGCTGAAGACCAGGAAATAACCTGACCACTCTTGTTGGTGATACTTATTATGATGTTGTTGAAAGTTGCACTGATGTGCACATCTCCGTGAACGTCGATCTTTACGATACGTTTTTTAGCGACGGTCTTAGCGGATGCCTGAGCTTTTGCCATTTTTGTCTTAAAATAAGGTAATCAATTAATAAATAAACTGACCTCAGCCAGTTGCGCATCACTCCTACCCTGCGCAGCACGCAGTATCCGGCAGTGATACTAATACTATTTCTTCGCTGCTTTCTTCTTACCTGCAACAGTCTTGCGCTTACCTTTACGGGTACGGCTGTTAGTACGGGTACGTTGTCCGCGCAAAGGCAAACCTTTACGATGACGAAGACCGCGGTAACAAGCGATATCCATAAGACGCTTGATATTCATCTGCACTTCTGAGCGCAGCTGACCTTCTACTTTAAACTCTCCGTTGATGATATTACGGATGGCAGTTTGTTCTTCATCATTCCATTCAACAGCTTTCTTATCATAAGAAATCTCTGCTTTATCCAGTATGTACTGAGCAGTGCTGCGGCCAATGCCGAAAATGTATGTGAGAGCTATCTCACCACGTTTGTTTTTAGGAAGATCTATACCAGCTATACGAGCCATTAAGATTGAGAATTTTTAATTTGAGAATTAAATTTTTATTACCCTTGTCTTTGTTTAAAACGAGGATTCTTTTTATTGATTATATACAATCTACCTTTACGGCGAACGATCTTACAATCAACGCTACGCTTTTTAATGGATGCTCTAACTTTCATAACAGTAAGTATTCAAAAATAAAAATTAATAAACCTATTTGTAACGATAAATTATGCGGCCCCGACTTAAGTCATAAGGACTCATTTCTACTCCTACCTTATCGCCAGGCAATATACGTATGTAGTGCATGCGCATTTTACCTGAGATTGTGGCAAGTATTTCGTGCCCATTCTCTAACCTTACGCGGAACATCGCATTAGATAATGCCTCAATAATCGTTCCATCCTGCTTAATAAGAGACTGTTTAGCCATAATTTTCGGACTGCAAAGGTAGGGAAAAAGTTTTAAATAATAACGCAACAAAATAAATTATTCATGTTTTTTACAAAAAAATTGCTTAAATCATGAAAAATTTACTTTTTCTGAGCATTTCAAACACTCATATTATTATTTTCTCCTTTACAGGAGCGCAAAGATAACGGTTTTAATAAAAAACACAAATAATACATTTATACTTAGTAATATTTAACATTGATAGCCATCTCAAACTATGCTCGTTTACTATAGTAAACGCCTACCCTGTTCACAAGCTTCAATGAGTGCAAGTAGTTTACGTTCCCTTGTCGGCTCCATTTTGGCTCTCATTATCAGGTGCTTCATTACTTTTTGGTACGAGGGTGCTTGACTAACAAAAAATGCCCAGGCCTTTTCGTTTTCCTTGAAAAGCTTTTCATAGTGTTCACTGAATACTGCCAATTCATTTTCATAGCTATAAACTCTCGAACGCTTTTCATCTCGTTTGCTATAGGCTACTAGCCCCTCTTCGGTAACTAAACCATAACTAATCAATAGTTCCATCTTATTGATGTTAATTTTACTCCATATACTATTGGGTCTGCGAGGGGTAAATCTAATTGTATATCTATCCTTATCCATCGACTTACGAACGCCGTCAATCCATCCGAAACAAAGTGCTACATCAACAGACTCTGGCCAGCTTACAGAGGGCATACCACTACCCTTTTTATAAAAACCCACCAACACTTCCGATTCTGTTTTATAACGCAGGCAAAACCAAGCGTGCATTTCCTCCTGTGTCTCAAAAAATATGGGTTCCATTCTCAACAGTTTGTGTAAATGACAGCATAGTATCTGGCAATTTTCAAATATAAAACACTACTGGCACAATATTTTATCTACCACTAATAACTAAATACACATCTTATGAGATCGCTACTATATATCATTGCTATCATCCTTATTATTGGCTGGCTATTGGGGTCTTTTGCTTTTCATGCAGGAGGTAACCTTATACATATATTATTAGTACTCGCCGTAATTTCCATTTTATTGGGTATTATCAGAAAGGGCGATATATAAATGCCGGATACATATAATTAAACAGGTCGAACAATTATGTTCGACCTGTTTAATATACAAAAAACCATCTTCTATTTCTTCATCAAGCTACCGGTGAAGTTATTATGCTCACCGATAAGACGATAGTAATACATACCAATTGGCAATTCTGTAGCATCAACCGTATTCTGTGCACCAGACTGTAAGATCTGCACATGCACCATTTTACCATCTGCAGCATAGATCTCTATTTTCATTTCCGGATCATTGCTACCTATTATAGACACAAACCATTTGTCATTTGTTGGATTCGGATACACATTAACTTCAATATCTGAAGCCTGTACATTACCAACAGATGTGATTTTACCTGAAGGGTAATAGCCTGTTCCGCCACCAGTAAGATTTGTCATCAGCATGTGTGCAAAACAAGTATCACCGCTACGGGTAAGCGACCATTTAGTTGTAGATGCTGTTGTACCATAACCATAAGTCTGAAAGCTAGTACTTGTTGCCGTAGGAAAGGCATTAGCCGGATTAGGGTCTATTGTGCCATTTACCTTATACATTTTAAAACTACTCATAGCCAATGCTGCTCCGGTAACGCTACCGTCAACATCAGCACTGTCTTTGTTCAGGAATGGATATACCACCTCAACAGCAGAAGTTGGTGCAGTAGTAGCAGCAACGCTCCAATATCTGTTCATAGATACATTTGTAGAACCTGTTCCTATTGTTCCTGCAGGGAATGTAGTAGCCTGACCAACACCTGTATTGAATGCCGCCAATGTACTTTCTTTAACTGCAAAACCGGTAGTGTTCAAGTTTCCGATGTTGTTACCATTTTTCATGATCATCAATACCAATGTATCATCTGCGTGACTGGCTGTCAGATTATCATACCAATAGTAAGTATAACCTGTTGTCATATCCGTACATTCTCTGTTAGCAGACAATGTTCTGCCTGAAGAACGAAGTGCTACACCCGGATGATAGGCTGCACCACAAGTAGATGAAAATGTATTTGCCAATTCATATCTAACTGTGTCACCCGGTTGTGTACCAAAACCATTTGCAAATTTAATTCCTGAACTTACCAAATGGCAGTAACTCATAATAGTACCACCCACTGCAGTTGTTGGACGACCTGCCGGCGCAATACATGAGCCTTCAATTGTATAGCAACTATCTATAGCATAGTTTCTGGCAGGCCCCCAGCAGCATCTATGTGTGTGCGGTGAGCCCAAATTGTGTCCCATTTCGTGAGTAGATACTTCTACATCCCAACTGTAAGCAGGAAACGCAGATACTGTGAGAGAACTTGTATTATTTATATTACAAAATGCATACGGACCTGCAAAACTAGATGCCTGATAAGGCATACAAATAGTGCCTAACCATGCAACACCGCCCATTGTACCACCTTTTGTAGTAAACAAAGTAGCTACATCGCAACCATGCATATTGTTTTGTGTAATCTTACCAAATGTATCTAACCAAATCCCGGATGAAGATGTAGGCAGTGGTGCATATCTATCCGTAACTGTATTCACTTCAAGATACTTCAATACAATAGGAATACCTTCATTTCTGTATATAGCACTCTTGTTATTAAATAATGAGGTTAAAAAATTTGTTGAATTAGCAACAGTAGATCCTTTTTTAACATACATTGTATAATCTGCTATTTCATAACATCTTACTTCCGTACAGTTATTATAAACATTATTGTTAGCTGTTGTAGTTGTTTTATGCGCCTCTCTCAATTCAGGAAGCTGATCCTGACCGCACATTGGTGCTTTATCTTTAAACTTAATATCGTCATCATTATACAATATATAGTGAGGGTTACTGTTGTAATACTCCCCTACCATAGTATTAGGCACCAATACATAGTTTCCTTCTCCGGGAATAGAGAATACACCATATACTTCATTATTAAAGAAAGAAAATGAAGCCAATGAACCCGGAATACCTTTAACAATACCACTATAATACAAACCGGGCGTGTAATCAACCAACTTATCAGAGCCATTAGCTCCTTTTGCATGCACTTCGAAATCATTTGTAAAGAAATCGTATCGAGCAAGTTCTATTGTATAAGAAGTACCATTCTCACCCGGAATAACCAAATCTACTGCTGTCATTTTCTTTTGTAGAAATGAAGCAACATTTGCATAATCAATAATCAACGGCTGTGCTTTCTCCACATTTTTCAGTAATTCCTTTTTGTCAAATGAATTATCAGATTGCCACAAATTATTTACCGGAGCAAATGTGTGCGCTTCCTTTACATGACGGATAAAGGCATCAAGGGGCTTTTCTTCAATCGCAAATGACTGAGTAGTGACCATCGTCGACAACACAAGTAAACATTTGGATATAAAACTCTTTTTCATATAGGTTTGAAATATTTTGATTCCAAAGATATTGTTTTAACAATTATTTACACCTCCTAAATGAACTAATTGTAAACAAATGACAAACACCTGAGATACGTAAATACTACAATATTGGTTATCAGTATGTTATCTCTATTACAATTCACATCATACGCATTAATTCTACAAATAATTATTCAGAAAACATTAACGCAGCCCTTATTACCTTTACGGCAGTTTACAACAAGCTGAATAAGGGGATGAACAAAACTATATTGATTACCGGCGCAACATCCGGTTTTGGTAAGGCAATAGCTACCAAGTTTGCTCAAAACGGTTATACCATTTGTATCACCGGTCGTAGAGAAGATAGACTGGAAGAGTTGAAAAAGGAACTTGAGACCACTTATAAGGTGAAAGTGATTACACTCAACTTTGATATCCGTAATAAACAAGAAGTCATCTCTGCTATCGATGATCTTAAAAAGCAAATCAGCAGAATTGATATTCTGGTAAACAACGCAGGACTTGCAGCAGGCCTGAGCAGTATCGAAGACGGAGATACTGATGATTGGGACAATATGATTGACACCAATGTAAAAGGCCTACTATATATTACCCGCCAGGTAGCACCAATAATGAAACAACAAGCATCAGGACACATTTTCAATATAGGGTCTACTGCTGCTAAAATTGTCTACAAAAACGGGAATGTATATTGTGCTACCAAGTTTGCAGTTGATGCACTCAACCAAGCCATGCGCATAGACCTGCTCAGTTATGGCATAAAAGTGACCGGCATCCATCCGGGAATGGCAGAAACTGAATTCTCAATAGTTCGTTTTAAAGGAGACGAGGAAAGAGCTAAGGGTGTATATGCAGAAATAAATCCGCTGAAAGCAGAAGACATTGCAGATACTGTATGGTATTGTGCTACCCTTCCGCCTCATGTTTGCATCAACGACCTTACTATTACCTGTCTTACACAGGCTACCAGCTTCTATTCTATAAAGGAAGCTGACAGAGTGAAGCCTGAGTAATACCATTTTTCACCATAAGAATTCGGGCAGATGTTCACATCAACCACACAAATACGCGTACGCTATGGAGAAACAGACCAGATGGGTTATCTCTATTACGGTAACTATGCATTGTATTATGAAGTAGGCAGAGCCGAAGCTATCAGGCAATTAGGCTTTACATACAGACAACTGGAAGAAATGGGGATCATGATGCCTGTTGCAGAGTTGAATGTACAGTATTATAGACCTGCGCTTTACGATGATCTCATTACGGTAAAAACCATATTAAAGGAATTGCCGGGTTCCTCAAAAATCCAATTCCATTCAGAATTGTATAATGAAGCAGGCGTATTCCTTAATAAGGGTGTAACTACCCTTGTGTTTTATGACCCAAAAGAAAAGAAGAAAGTGAATATGCCCAATGAATTACATAGCCGGTTGGCCCCTTTCTTCGAGACTGAACAAAAGTTATAGTATAGCCCTAACATATACAAACAGTTATGAGTAATATTCAAGCAGTAATAATAACCATAGGAGATGAATTGCTCATTGGGCAAACTATCGATACAAATTCAGCATGGATAGCTCAACGCCTTAATGAACAAGGTATTGAAGTAGCCAGAAGGGTTGCGGTAGGAGATACAAAAGCAGCTATAATAGATGCGCTCGACGAAGAATGGAAAAAAGCTTCTATTATCATATTGACCGGCGGCCTGGGCCCTACCTCTGACGACATAACCAAACCATTACTTTGTGAATACTTTGGTGGTAAACTCACTGTTGATGAAAAGGTACTCGCCCACCTCAAGGAAATGTTTATTCGGCGAAACAGGCCTGTATTAGAGCGGAATCTGAAACAGGCCGAAGTTCCGGACAACTGCACTGTGTTGTTTAACGAGATGGGCACTGCACCCGGAATGTGGTTTGAGAAAAATGACAAAGTGATTATTTCTCTTCCGGGTGTGCCATTTGAGATGAAACACATTATGGAGCATGTGGCATTGCCCAAGCTTAAAGACCGCTTTAAAAGTGATGCCATTATTCACCGGAATATTTTTACTGCCGGGGAAGGTGAAAGTTTTATTGCTGAAAAAATACAGGATATAGAACTATCACTTCCTCCATACATTAAACTGGCATACCTCCCGGATAGCGGTTTTGTGAAATTACGCCTCACCGGAAAAGGAACTGACATACCCACACTAACAGCAGAGCTGGAATTAAAACAACAGGAATTAGCAACAAGACTTGCTAATATTGTCATATCAATGGAAGACTACCCTATGGAGCGAATTCTGGGGGATAGTTTGAAAGAAAAAGGCAAAACTTTGGGGTTAGCAGAAAGCTGCACCGGTGGCTATTTGGGGCATTTTATGACACAGGTTCCGGGAGCATCGGCTTACTTTATGGGAAGTATAGTATCGTATGACAATGCTATAAAGCAAAACGTACTTGGCGTAAAAGCAACAACGTTAGCACAATACGGTGCAGTAAGTGAAGAAACTGTTATAGAAATGGTGCAGGGTGCACTCAAACTGCTGAACGTTGATTATGCCCTCTCTGTTAGTGGCGTACTCGGACCACAAGGCGGTACAGATAGAGTGAAAGTAGGTACAGTATGGATGGCAGTAGCCTCAAAAACAGAAATTAGAACAAAAGAATTTCGCTTTTTCTACGACAGGGAACGCAACAAAGAAATGGCAGCCAAAAACGGTATGCTATTCTTGTGGAGATTCATTAACGGAAAATTATCATGATATTTTTAATAGGAATGCCCGGCGCAGGCAAAACATATTGGGGCAAGAAGATAGCCGAGGCCTATGATATGGAATTCACTGACCTCGATGCTTTCATTGCAAAAAAAGAAAAAGCAGAAATTGCAACCCTTTTTGAGATTGACGGAGAAGAAGGATTCAGAGAAAAAGAAAATATCTACCTGGAACGACTCATCGCTACATTACCGGAAAATGCAGTGCTTTCGGCAGGCGGAGGTACACCTTGTTTTTTCAAGAACATGGATATGATGCTGGAAGCAGGTGAAGTAATTTACCTTCAGGCTACAGTAGATCAACTGCTCATGAACCTGAAGAGCGACACTACAAAACGTCCTTTACTGAAAGGCAAAGCTGACCTTGCCGGCTATCTGAGAGCAGTACTTGATGAGCGTAAAGAAGATTATGAACGCGCACAACACATTTTACAAACACAAGACATTTCGATAACTACCTTTGGAAAAATTCTCACCCATGTATAAACCGGCATTAATAGCAGGCATTACACTTGCAGGTCTTGCAGTAGTTTTAGGTGCTTTTGCTGCACACGGACTAACCAAAGTGCTGACACCAGAAAAAATTGACGTATTTCAGAAAGGTGTTACCTATCAGTTTTACCACAGTTTCGCACTTGTACTCGTTGGCATAGTGTATGCTTCATTTCCCAACAAGCAATTAGAAACTGCTGTACCATTATTTATTGGAGGCATTATCTGTTTTAGCGGGTCACTGTATCTTTATCCGCTGTTGGAAGCAAAAAACATAAGTATACCAACTATTGCCAGACTTATTACACCTGTTGGCGGTTTACTTTTTATTACTGGCTGGGTAAGTTTTCTGTTAGGCGTGATAAAAAATAACTAATCTCAGCAAGTCAAAACATTGTTTTATTATTCAATATCAGAATCCAATGAAAGTAATTGCACTCATACCTGCCCGCTTAGGTGCTACTCGTTTTCCTTCAAAACTCTTAGCTCCACTGAAAGGCAAAAGCGTTATTCGCCGCACTTATGAGTCGGCAGTAAATACAGGGTTATTTGATGAAGTAATCGTAGTAACAGATAGCGATGAAATCATGGATGAAATTATTGCACATGGCGGTAAAGCAGTAAAAAGCAAGGGTACTTATGAAAGTGGCACAGACCGCATAGCTGAAGTAGCCGCTTTTATGGATGCTGATGTATTTGTGAACGTGCAGGGCGATGAGCCTTTTGTACAAAAACAACCGTTAGAGCAACTTTTACAGCTATTTACCGGAAACGACGGAGACAATGTTCATGTGGCATCTTTGGTACAGAGGCTCACTAATCCTGCGCTAATTCAGGATCATAATTATGTAAAAGTTGCTTTGGCACTTAATAATGATGCTTTATTCTTCTCTCGCAGTGTGCTCCCCTACCCAAGAAACAAGGAAATAGACATTCCTTATTATGAACACATTGGTGTGTATGCTTTTAGGAAAGATACGTTGATGAAGTTTACCCGCTGGGAAATGACACCACTTGAAGCAGCAGAAAAAGTAGAATGTCTGCGATTCTTAGAACATGGTATACCCATGCGAATGGCAATTACTCAATACATGGGTGTAGAAATTGACACACCGGAAGATATTATACGAGCTGAAAAGCTGATGGAACAAAATGGTTGGGCTTAATAACAATCATTAAAAAACAAGAGCCGCTTCAACTGATTTTGAAGCGGCTCTTAAATTATATTTCTATTGATTAAAATAGATTATTAGCATCCTTCAACAAAGGCTGCTTCTGATCTTTTTCAGAAATGATAGCCTTGCTGATATCAATTTTCCAATCAATGTTGATTGCCGGGTCTGCAAAGTATACACCACCTTCACACTCTTTACTGTAGTAGTTATCACACTTATAAAATACTTCAGCAGTATCGCTGAGTACAGCATAACCGTGTGCAAAACCATGAGGAATAAGGAATTGCAATTTGTTAGCAGCAGATAGCTCTACACCATACCATTGTCCATAAGTTTTACTACCCTTACGAATATCTACCGCTACATCCCAAATACTACCTTCCAACACACGCAATAACTTAGCCTGTGGCACAGGCGTATTCTGATAGTGCAATCCGCGCAATACATTCTTTATAGAGCGAGCCTGATTGTCTTGAATGAAATTGATACCACTACCAGCTTCATTATCAAAAGTGCTCTTCCTGAAACTCTCAAAGAAATATCCACGCTCATCACCTAATACATTAGGCTCAAGGATAAGCAATCCGTCTATTGGTGTTTTTGTAATTTTCATTGGGGTATTGTTTATCCTATTATTTCAAGTAAGTTTTTAGTTATGTATTCCAACTCTTCTTCAGTAAGTTCTGTATGCATTGGCAATGAGATAACTTTATCCTGCAACATATCTGTTACCGGTAATACATAGTTAGCACTACCAAATTCCTTTAGCATGTTCTGCTTATGGCAAGGAACAGGATAATAGATCATTGATGGTATGTTGCGTTCAGCCAATTTCTGTTGTAAAACATCTCTATCAAAACCATCTATCTGCAATGTATATTGATGGAAAACGTGATAAGAATATGGCGCACGATATGGTGTTGTTATCTTCGGGTGATTCTTGAACGCTTTATCATAATAATCAGCTGCCTTTCTGCGTGCATAGCAATACTCATCGAGTTTTCTCAGCTTTATGCGCAAAATAGCAGCCTGAATTGTATCTAAACGACTATTGCAACCTACCATTTCGTGATAATATCTTACTTGCTGACCATGATTAGCAATCATTTTCAACTTAGCAGCCAATTCATCATCATTGGTAAACATAGCACCACCATCACCATAGCCACCCAAATTTTTTGAAGGGAAGAATGAAGTGCAACCAATCACACCCATTGCCCCAGTTTTAGCAGTACTACCGTTAGAGAATGTATATGTGCTACCTATAGCCTGTGCATTATCTTCTACAACTGCTATGTTATGTTCCTTGGCAATAGCCAATAAAGGTTCCATATTTACACTCTGTCCGTAAAGGTGAACAGGGATAATAGCCTTAGTTTTTGAAGTGATTGCTTTCTTAACGCTGTCCATGTTCATAGTGTAAGTATCCGGATCTA
Source organism: Chitinophagaceae bacterium (assembly GCA_947454715.1). Taxonomy (GTDB): domain Bacteria; phylum Bacteroidota; class Bacteroidia; order Chitinophagales; family Chitinophagaceae; genus Flavipsychrobacter. Next base: position 14,478 of record CANGMZ010000040.1, on the reverse strand, counting down.
CATCTACAAAAACAGGCGTCAATCTTAAAAGTGCAACAACCTCTACAGTTGCTATGTAAGTATAACTTGGTGTAATTACTTCATCACCCGGTTTAAGACCCAATGCCATTAACGCAATCTGCAATGCGTCTGTTCCATTCGCACAAGGTATCACATGCTTAACGCCAAGATACTGAGCCAACTCAGTTGAAAAACTCTGAACATCAGGACCGCCAATGAAAGCTGCGCTCTCTATAACATGCTGAATAGCAGTGTCAACTTCTGCCTTTATATTTTGATATTGCCTTTTCAGGTCAACCATTTGTAAGTGCTGCATATTCGATTTTTAACGGGTGCGAAATTACATCTTTATCATGGTACGAGAAAATGTGACCTCTTATTAATAACAAAAAATATAGAATTATTGTATTGTAAAAGAAATAGTTGCAAGTCTACTATATGGGAAGAAATTTGACTAACAATATTTACCTATTCGTCCAAATGTCTTAAATAACCGTGTAAAACTAAATCACTGTAATCTCTGATATATATTGACTTACCATCCTTCATCAGATAAACCCTGTCAGATACATCAAGCAAGTGTCTATAATTATGATCTGTTATGATAATCCCTTTTTTATGTTTCATCTCTGTTAGCAATAATTTCAACTGATCTATATGTAATGGCATTATATGCGTAAACGGTTCATCGAGAAGAGTAAATCTGGTCTTCGCTAAGAGTAATAACAAAACAGACCATAATCTCTCTTTCCCACCCGACAAAGCGCCAATCTTTTTATTCAAATCATCCTTCAAATCAGGGAAATAAGCAAAAACAATTGCAAGATCAATTGCAAATTGCCGAACAATAGAATTTAAAGTTAAATCAACAGGCAAAAAAGAATTTTGGGGCAGATAATTTACTAACCCTGCTTTAGCATACGATGCATTAATTAAAGTACCATTTGTAAAAACACTACATTCTTGTACTTTCAGAGTGCCATACATTGCCTGTAGCATTGTCGACTTTCCAGATCCGTTTCTTCCAAGCAAGCCAGTAATTATTCCCTTATCTGCCCTAGTAGTCACCCCCTTGAGGATGTCTTTAGAGGCAACAGAGAAAAAAATATTTTCTGCGAGCAATGTGTCTGAACTCATTTTAAAAATCTTATTGTAACAAGAATAAAAAAAAGAACAAAAAAATCTATGAAAAAATAACCACCCCAAAGAGTGCGTTTATGAACATGCAAGTTGTAGTAGTAAAACAATTTTTGGGAATGGAATGAGATAATAAAGTACCAAATAAGCCATCCTGTCGCTAACTTGATAAACATGATTTGAAAAAGCGCATCGTATTCCCAAAACAACCAGGCACAAAACAGTGTAAATAAAATTGAAGAAACAGAGTAATGCTTATAAAATGCCCAGATTGCTTTTAACTGACCTCGGTTTACCATAAAAGACAGGATAAATTAGCCTAAAGATATTCACCAATACGCGCCATCACTTTGTCGGTTGCGCCTTGTTTACTTAATACATAGTGCTTTGCAGTCGAAGACACTTTATTGTAAACAGCATCACTTTCGAATGATTTTAATGCTGCTGCTAATTCTTCCGGTTTATTAATGACTTGTGCGCCCCCCTCAGAGACCAGTTCTATTGCCTCGATAAACTGATGAAATACAGGGCCATAAAAACATGGCAGACCATATACTGCTGCTTCCAGCACATTGTGTACACCTGCCTTACCATATCCACCACCTATAAATGCAACTGTACCGTATCTGTAAAGTTGCAACAAGAAACCTACCTTATCTACCAAAAGCACCTTTTTATCATTGCCTTGCTCCCATGTACTCCACTTGATGACCTCATTGCCATATAACTTTTCAATTTCAGCTATATGAGCTGAATGTACTTCATGCGGCACTAATATGATTCGCCAATCAGCAGGTAAAATTGAAAGTGTATTATACAATAACCGTTCATCATCACCCCAACTGCTACCTGCAATCAATACTTTATGCTGCGCACAAAACTCTTTAGCAATAGGCAACTCAACTGTTTGCTGTGCGGCCTTCACCACTCTGTCAAAACGAGTGTCACCACTTACTGTGGCAGTAGTTATTCCGATACCACTGAGCAGGTCAATACTGTTTTGATCTTGAACAAATAGATGTGTAAAGCTATCCAGCATTTTTCGCTGCAGCCCACCATACCACTTAAAGAAACCCTGATTGTTATTGAAAATTGCAGAAACAAGCAGTGAAGGAATATTTCTCTTGGCAATACCGGATAAATAAAAATACCAAAGTTCATATTTGATAAACAAACACAACTGAGGCTTTACTATATCTAAGAAGGCTTCTGCATTATGATGGTTATCAACAGGTAGATAAAATATATGATCGGCACCATTATAATCTTTACGCACCTCGTAACCGGATGGCGAAAAGAAAGTAAGTACAATAGCGTATTGAGGATATTTTTCCTTCAATGCCTCTATAACCGGCCTACCCTGTTCAAACTCACCCAATGATGCACAGTGTACCCAAATTCGTGGTTTTTGCTCCTTTGAAAGTTGGCTTTTAATCTTATCCAGCAAACCAATTCTTCCGTCAATGAACAATCTTGCCTTTGGCTTAAATAGCGCAGCCACCCTTATACCCAAAGCATAAGCACCTATAGCCAACTTGTACAGTAGTACATTGATCATTCAAAAGAGATATCCTCTGATTTACGTTTAAAGATTGGAATCATCCAGCCTGCACGTATGCCAAACAACACGTCGTTGCGTTTCTTATCGTCAGCATGACCAACATCAAAAAGATAAGCACGTTGACCTTGTGTAAATGCCCACACCAAATCTAAACCGAAGTTAAAATTGAGTAATCCGTTTTTAGCAAAATAGGTATACCCTGCATATTGTTCTGCAAACCAACCATTAGTGAGTCTGTCATAACCTTTCACATAATCACCCTGAATTTGCTCCACATCACCATCTCTGTTAAATATGTTGATTCTATGCTGAATAAATCCAACCGTTGTAAGGAACATCAATCCATTATCCTTCTCTCCTTTTTTAATAGGTACAATTTTACCGGCTTGCACGCCCATCAAAAAACCACGCTCATATACAGGCACACCCACACGCTGACCGTTAATATTTAATGCCTGAAATACCTTGCCATTAAAATCACCGGAATATTTATCCTTTACATTATTCATAAAAGAATCTTCCTTGATCTTATTACCTAACAAAAAGTCGTACTTGATACCAAACAACCAATTTGACGTTGTTTTGTAAGTTATTGATGCGCCTAATCTGTAATCGAGTCCGAAACGTTTAGCCATGTCGAACATAGGCATGTCACCTGATACATTTCCGTTCAATATGAAACCGCTGTGCTGCTTTTTTGCTGCACCTGTACCAAATAAGGCATCTTGCGCAAAAGCACCTACACCGGATAAAATAAACAGGGTTGTAAAAATAATTTTCCTCATAAAAACACTTCTTCAGCAGTGTGAAATTATACCAAATCAACCAACAAATCGCAACAATTGACGTAAGTACCTCTTATAACCGATATTACTGCATTTTATTGCTGCCTACCATAGTATTCTGCTACAACAGTTTAGTTGACACTGCAAATGTTAATATTTTCTTTATTGCAAAATACGGGTTGGTGAATTAATTAAAATTTATAACTTTGTATCTCAAAGTGCTTTTATATGCAATCAAAAAATAATGATGCCTCACTTGAAGCGTTACAAGATATTCGCAGCATAATGGACCGTTCAGCACGCTTTGTGTCACTAAGTGGCATGAGTGGAATTTGGGCCGGTTTTGTAGCACTTATCGGTGCATCTATTGCTCACATTATGTTGCAAGAACCTCACTACCGGCAGATAGGCAAAGCTAACGAAGCTGGTCCGCAGCAGTTTGACGCTTACACACTTCATTTTGTGATGCTCGGTCTTGGGGTCTTTGTTGTTGCGCTTTTAGGTGCGTTTTATTTTACATTTAAAAAAGCGAAGAAACACAGTCATGTATTATGGAACAATGCGTCCAGGCAATTACTGATACAAGGCTTCTTCCCTATTATGGCCGGTGGCGTATTCTGCGTTACCTTTATTTATTATGGTTGTGGTTTGTTTGTTGCACCTGCTTGTTTGGTGTTTTATGGTCTTGCACTTATTAGTGGCAGCAGGCATACATTATCAGATATTCGTTACTTAGGTATGCTCGATGTATTGTTGGGTTGCTGCGCAATATTTTTCCCTGGCTTTGGGTTATACTTCTGGGCTGCAGGTTTTGGTATATTGCACATATTTTACGGTGCAATGATGTGGAGTAAATACGATAAATAAGTACCTGATGAGCAACCCGATAGAACAACTAAATAAAATTTTTGACAGTCGTATACGCATTGGCATTATGAGTGCACTCATAGTGAATGATAATGTCAATTTCAATGATCTCAAATCGCTCATTGACGTTACTGATGGTAACCTTGCCACCCATCTGAAAACACTTGAAGAGAATGCTTTTATAAAAGTTGAGAAAGGGTTCATTGGTCGTAAAACAAATACAGTTTACAGTATTACAATAACAGGAGAAAAAGCCTTCCGTAGTCACCTTGATGCACTGGAAAAAATAATAAAAGGTTTGAGTTAAATTTTTTTGCTCTTATTACTTTGATTTTAAAAGCACTTTTAAAATGAATAAAAATAAAAACATGTCTTATAAATCAAGGTACTACAGCTTTGTATATGCAATAAGCGGTTTGAAATTGTTACTCGCAGAACCCAATGTCAAGATTCATTTTCTGGCGACTGTAGTAGTGATTATTGCCGGGTATCTCAAACACCTCTCATCTAATCAATGGATTGCAATATCATTAGCAATATCAATAGTATGGATTACCGAGGCATTGAATACCTGTACTGAAAAGTTGTGCGACTTTGCTTGTGACAACCAAATACACCCCTCCATCAAAATAATAAAAGATATAGCTGCTGGTGCAGTACTCATAGCAGCATTGACTAGCTGCGCGATTGCAGTAATCATCTTCTTCATCCAGTAAACAATCATCAGATCATGCTACCAAACAAAACCGACAACCACTACATGCTCTTCTTTAAACAATACAAATGGTTACTGCCATTGTTATCGTTCAACATTGCATTGGTTATTATACGTATGATACGAACACAAAGTATCGATTTCGTATTTATACCCTGGAACCTGTTTCTTGCGGGCATCCCCTTGTTATTTGCCTATTGGTTAGTGAACATACAAGATAAACGTACCGCATGGGGAACATTCTGCCTGTGGCTCCTGTTCTTTCCTAATGCCATGTATATTGTTACAGACCTATTCCATCTGCATGAATACGAAAAAGTCCCACAGTGGTTCGACTTGTTGTTATTGTTCTCCGCAGCACTCAATGGTGTATTAATGGGTATGGCATCGCTCCGAAATGCGGAGAAGTTTCTGAGAAAAAATATTCCTGCAAAACTGATGCCCTACACAGTGTATGGTCTATTCCTCCTTTGCGGCTATGGCATCTATCTTGGTCGTTATATGCGTTGGAATAGCTGGGATATAGTGGCTCAACCGTTCGGTCTTCTACTCAATATAGCACACGATATTCATCATCCGCTCCATAACACCCAAAGCTGGATGCTAACAGGACTCTTTGCTACATGGCTGTTCATCCTGTATAAATATGCATCACAAATTATAGTAAAACGGCATTAAAAAATAGACGGGGGCGAGTAGAAACAAGCCCCCGTTTGTACTAATCTAAACATGGTTGGCTAATCAGCAATCAATACTTCTTCTTGCTGCAGGATCTTGTCTTGTTCCAATGTCACAAACGCGTCTGGTAACAAAATCACAGAAACACCTTTCGCTTTCCACCAACTACTTTCTACCAGTCTGGAAAAATGAATACAGCCAACTACATAGCTGCGACTTTCATTACCGGACCATTCTTCAATTTGTTCAAAAATCACTTCAGGAATTTCTATTCCATCTATTGCACTTACGTATATACGCAGATAAAAATCATCTGTTAGTGTGGCCGGATGTTGATTATATAGTTTTTTATATTCATATTTATAATTATACCGCAATGCAGACAAATCACTAATCACAGCTGATGCAGTAGGATAACCACCTGCACCCTTACCATTAAAAAACTGCTTATCAGCAAGACCGCTTTCTATAATCACCCCATTATATTCATTCTTTACATGAAATAACGAACTCGTTTTCTTAAGGAATTGAGGAAAAACAAAGGCTGCGACGTCACCAGTATCTAACTTGTGTGCATGTGCAACCAACTTTATCTCATATCCTTTCTCTCTCGCATATTGAGCATCATAATCTGCTATATGATGAATGCCTGAATAAGTTAATCTTTCGGGTTGTGATACAATGCCATAAGCATGAATGAGTAAGATGGTCAATTTATTTACCGCATCAGTGCCCTCAATGTCGAGCGCAGGATTACTTTCTGCAAAACCTTTATCTTGAGCCTGTTTCAATGCTGTAGGAAAATCAATACCCTCTTCAGATATCTTAGTGAGTATGTAGTTTGTAGAGCCATTGACTATACCACTAACACCTTGTAGTAAATCATTATCGTAATACTCTTCCAGATTTCTGATAACCGGAATACTGGCACAACAAGCAGCCTCATAAAGGAATGGCACTTGATATTCTTTCTGTATCGCCAGCAATTCGGGCAAATGTGTTGCAATCATTTTTTTATTCGCACTAACCACTGCCTTACCGTTTTTTAGTGCATAAGTAACTATATCGTACGCAGCATCTGCATCATCAATCAATTCAACAATTACGTTGATAGATGCATCATTAAGCACTACATCGGGATCTGTAGTAAATAATTCACCAGGCGCATTTCTTACTTTATCAGCGTGCTTGATACACACTTTACTGATTTTTGCATTCAGCGATGTATTGCGTTGTAATACCTGCCACAGGCTTTCGCCTACCACACCAAAGCCGAACAGGCCTATATTGAGTTTCGTTTGTTTAGACATTTTTGTTTTCGTTTTAAGGATGATAAAAGGAGAATGGGGCTGTAAAAAAGTAGAATTAATTTAAGGTAGCGTACTGCGTTTTTGAGTCCTTGATAGTACTGATATTGTTCAAAGCCTGATCGATATCGTAAATGAGATCGGCAACATCTTCGAGACCTACACTCAACCGAATGAGACTATCTGCAACACCGGATGCAATTCGCTTTACCGCAGGTATACTCTTGTGCGTCATGGTTGCCGGGTGACATAAAAGACTTTTAACACCGCCAAGGCTTTCTGCAAGTTTGAACAACTCAGTACTACATACAACCGTCTTAGCAGCTTGCGCTGTGTCTTCTTTCAATGTAAATGACACTACCCCTCCACCGGCACTTTGCTGCTTTACAGCAATGTCGTGATTAGTATGATTGGGTAGACCCGGGTAATAAACCTCATTAACTGCAGGATGTTTTTGCAGGAAACGCGCAACAATCAACGCATTCTTACTATGCTCAGCTACTCGCAAATGAAGTGTCTCTATACCACGAATCACCAGCCAACTGTCATGAGGTGCAAGAATGGCTCCACTGGCATTTTGAATGAACTTTATCTCATCACCCAGTTCTTTTGTTTTAGTGACAACCAAGCCCGCAATAAGATCACTATGGCCACCAAGATATTTAGTAGCACTATGTACCACAATATCAGCACCTAGCAATATAGGTTGTTGCAATGCAGGAGATGCAAAAGTATTATCAACACATAGCAATGCGTTGTGCGCATGAGCAATAGCGGCAATAGCTTTGATGTCACTGATTTTCAATGTTGGGTTGGTAGGTGTTTCCAGCCACACTAACTTGGTGTTGGGTGTAATAGATGCGGCTACATTGGCAGCTTCAGTAGTATCAACATAGTTGACCGTAATACCAAACTTCCGGTAAATGTGTGTAAACAACCGGAATGCGCCACCGTAAATATCGTCTACTGCCAATATCTCATCGCCCGACTGCAGTAACTTAACAACCGCATCAATAGCTGCCAAACCACTGGCAAAGGCATAACCTGCTGCACCTTCTTCTAACGCTGCAATCACGTTCTCTAGTACTGCACGAGTTGGGTTGTTACTACGGGCATAGTCATAACCCTTGTGTAACCCGGGTGCATCTTGCACAAAAGTTGACGTCTGATAAATAGGGACTGAAATGGAACCCGTCAATGGGTCTACAGGAATACTGTGGATTAATTTTGTTGCTTTGCTCATCTCTCTGGCTTTATATGATTAATAAATAAAATACTTATTTATGATCACTTACCAGGACATACCGGTGCAAGCTATTTAGTGTTATATCGCAATGGATACAGCACAAAAAAAAGCTCCCACCGATAAATCAGGGGAGCTTTAGTTATGTTCATTTCTCAGCAAAAACGCTTTGAAAATTCTATAAAAACTATTACTGCTGACTTATCTTTCCTTCGTTAAGATTTCTCTCTCCGTTGGATGGAATTAGCACCTGTTTCCGGTCTTACGACCAGAGAGGTTGCTAAGGCTTCACAGGGCCATAACCCTCTGCCTTTCTTGATAAGCGATCTTGTTTAAGAACTTGCACAAAGGTATATGCACAAGTTTCAATTTTCCAAAAAATATTTTTTCGCCATGCTACAAAAAATAAATAACACACAGAATTGAATTGATGATTAACCAATTATCAAACAATCCTTAATCATTTAATTTTCAATGGTTTAAAGCTGAATATCTAACTGATATTTATCTAATAAACCGACTAAACCATGTACTGAAAATCTTGCTTTTTTTATTTTATTAATATCCGGATTTATAGAGAAATTATATGCAGTTCTGAGGTCTGCCTTCTCTAAAACAGTATCTTGAAATATAGCCCCGGTGAGATCACAATTATCAAAAACAGCAGCTGTAGCATCGGCATCTGTAAAGTCCACTTCATGCAAAGTACATCCACGAAATATCGCCTTTTTCAGTTGCCTTTTATAAAATGAGGATAAGTTTAAAACACAATTATTAAATCCAACCTGAAACATAAAATCACTACAATTCTCAAAGTGTACGCCCAACATTTTACAGCTGGTAAATTGAACATCTTTCATGGCAACCGCAGCTACATTTACCATTGAAAGGTTACATTCATTAAAAGTACATTTATAAAAATGGATATTCTTTAAATCAGCATTTGAAAAATCACAATATTCAAACCTGCACTGCTCATAATCGCCTTTATCCATTGGAGTTTCAGAGAAGTTGACCTTTTCAAAAACCTGATCTTCAAAATATGTCTTATTCATTTTATCAATACCTGTTAACAGAAAGAAGAGTCGTTAAAATGTGGCACTAAAATTTGAAATTATAAGTTACACTTGGTAGTAAAGGCAGTATATATACTTCTTTCACTTTCAAGCTGATACCAGTTGACGCAACACCTGAATTGTCGAGATACAGGAAGTAAGGATTAGTATGGTTGTACACATTGTAAACAGAGAATGTCCAGCTACCCTGCCATTTATGTGGCGTAGTATGCTGTGGTGTATATGTAGCAGATACATCGAGTCTGTGATATGCCGGCATTCTGTATGAATTGGTCTTACTGTACTGCTCAACTAATGTTCCGCCGACAAAATAAAACGCAGTAGGCAAGGTTATGGCATTACCGGTACCATAAATAAAGACGCTGGAAAAAGTCCACTTTTTACTTAATTCATAACTGCCGACAACAGAAATATCATGCCTGCGATCATACTTTGCCGGGAACATCTCTCCCCCATTAAGCAACGCAAATTTCTGATACGTCCACGACAAAGTATAACCTATCCAACCTGTGAACTTCCCTTGCGTTTTATTAATGAAAAGTTCTGCGCCATAAGCAGTACCTTTTCCGAATACGTAAGACAATTCCGGGTCAGTAAGTGAATTAGGTACGTAACCATCTTTATACTGCACCTGATTATACATATCCTTATAGTATACTTCGACAGATGTTTCCAGTTTATTGTCCATGAAATTATGAAAATAACCTGCTGAGTATTGCCATGCACGTTGTGGCTTTACAATATAAGTACTTGGTGCCCAAACATCTGTAGGTAAAGTACTTCCGTTGTTTGATACCAGATGCAGATACTGATAGGTCTCTGCTACACTGGCTTTGAGTGATGATAAATCATTGATTGTATACCTAACATTCAACCGGGGTTCCAACCCATCATAAGCCTTAACTAATTTGCCTGCGCTGAACTTTGTACTATCCGTTTTATTTCCATTCGCATCTATAGTATATGCAGTATATGGTCCAACCTGACCAAACCAGGTATATCTTAATCCTGCATTGATTTTGATTTTAGGGGTCAAATCAAATTCATCAAGCACATATATCCCTGCTTCATGCACATGCTTTATCAGCGCATTATTCGGCTCCAACTTTATGGTGTCGGCATTACCTGATACTTGATTAGGAATAAATGTATGATTCGTATAGACAACACCACCTTTAAAATGATGATTAAAAGAAGAATAATAATCTAAGTCACTTTTGGCATTATAGTCTTTTACACCTGATGCTATTTTGATACCAAAAGCAGAATTACCTGACTGCGCGCCACCTTGCTCAAAACTTGAAGCAAAATTATAGGTATTATATACCAATGTAGAATTAAGAAACAATTTATCAGAAAACTGGTGATTCCAGCGCAGTGTTGCAGTGGTATTTCCCCAAGGAATATTTGCCTTAAATGAACCGGTAGGGCTTTCAAATTTAAACTTGTCCAATCCTATATAACCACTCAGATACAACCTATCCTTACTACCCAAAGTGTAGTTCGCTTTCAGGTTGGCGTCATAAAAGTAATAACCTGTATTCTTTAATCGCTCAGAAAATGGACGCAACAAAACATCGATATACGTTCTGCGACCTGCAATCATAAACGAACCTTTATTCTTCTTGATTGGCCCTTCTATATTAAACCTTGATGCAATAAGCCCGATACCACCCTGTACATGAAACTCTTTGTTATTACCTTCCTTCATAGACACATCTACTACAGATGATAATCTGCCTCCGTAATTTGCCGGAGCACCACCCTTAACAAGGGTTACATCTTTTATAGCATCTGAATTGAAAATGGAAAAGAAACCGAATAAATGCCCGGTATTATAGATAACGGCATCATCTAATAAAACAAGATTTTGATCGGGACCACCACCGCGAACATAAAAACCGGAATTACCATCACCGGCAGATTGAACACCCGGCAATAGTTGAATTGTTTTCAACACATCGACCTCCCCAAACACAACCGGCAATTGCTTGATACGAGCCATGGATAATGTCACCGTCCCCATTTCTGTATTCTTCACATTCGCATTCTTGCGTCCTGCGGTAATCTCTACTTCTTTCATGGTTGTGCCACTACCCATTTCAACATTTAAGGTATGACTTGTAGTAATATCGACAGAACGTATTTGCGTGCGATACCCAACATAAGAATAGATAACCGTATACTTGCCGGGTGCTACAGAAACAGAATAAAAGCCATACACATTTGTTTGTGCACCTGTGTTGACCTCCTTAATGTAAATAGTTCCTCCCATTAACGACTCTCCCGATGCAGAATCGCGCATGTAACCACTCAAGGATACTTTTTGAGCATATCCAATAAATGGGAATAACAATATCACCAACAGAAAACGATACTTATGCAACATGACTTAATGTTATAAAGGCTTACAGGAGAGATGTTTACAATGAATCCTGAACTTCACCACATTCCAACATTTTCTTACCGAAATATGGATTCTTTATCTCACTTACATCGCTTAACCAAAAAGCGCCTTTATCATTGAATGCCATAGGGCAGTATTGCTTATAAACACCGCCATTTTTCAACTCCGCATTCTTCAACATCGTGTAGATAGCTGCTGATAAAGAACTGAATGCCAATCTTTGTTTTTCACAAGTAAGATCCTGAATGCCTGAAATAGTCTTACTCTGCATCATAACCGTATCCAGATATGGTTGAAACGCAGCCTTGTTTATCGTGTCTCCTTTTAGAAATACACTCATACTATCTACTGCAATCTGTAATTGAGTGCTGGTCTCACCTGCCTTTATTGCATCAGATGCCACCAAGGCATTTTTCAATCCGTAATAATTAGTTACAACTGCCATTAATTTGCCAGTACCTGCACCGGATAATTTGCTATTAACAGGGCCTTTGTCTGCTTTTTTTGCAGAAGAAGCAGTAGGTGTTGCATTATTACAACTGACACAGATAAACAAGAAACCAAGTGATAAAAAGTGAGATATGCGCATAAACATAAATTATAGCGTAAAAATAAAACAACAAAAGCTAACTGCCACTTTTTAAAATTAATACCCTCGTTTTATCACTCTATTGGCGTGATTCTCTAAATTATTTTCAGGTTTATGCTATATGCACTCATCATTTCGTTTACTTTTGTTATAAATAAATATAGAAATGAAAGCATTGAAACTATCTATAATGGCGTTGGCCATTTCTGTTACAGGCATCTCTGCCTATGCTCAAACTGCTGATGAGGTAATACAAAAACACATTGATGCCGTTGGTGGGACAAAAAGCTGGGACAAAATAAAATCCATAAAACTAGTAGGTTCTGTTAGTGCACAGGGTATGGATATCCCTATGACTCAAACTATCGTAAATGACAAAGCAATGAGAATGGATATCTCTGCTATGGGTCAGAACGGTTATGTGATTATGACCACTACCAAAGGTTGGCAGTTCATGCCATTTGCCGGCATGACAGAACCTAAAGAAGTTCCGGCTGAGCAAGTAAAAATGTCAAAATCTCAACTTAACTATAAAAACAGCCAGCTTGTTGATAAATCGCTTATCAAAAAAGCAACTTTTGAAGGAAAAGACTCTATCAATTCTATTAGCTGTTATAAATTGAAAATAACTGATAAGGATGGTGAAGAAATGACTTGCTATTTTGATGCAGCTACTTACTACATGCTCAGACAAGAAAGAAAAGTAAAAGTTCAGGACGAAGAACAAGAAATTGGTGTTACCTACAGCAACTTCAAGAAACAACCTGAAGGCGTAGTTATTCCAATGAATGTTAGCTCTCCACAAGGCGATGTTACTTACAAAAGTGTTGAAATCAACAAACCCGTTGATGAGAAAATCTTCAAACCTGATACTAAGTAATCAAAACAATATTTCACCAAAGCTCCCGATAACCTTGTGTTATCGGGAGCTTTTTATTTCACTTAAATCAGACACAAACGCTAACAAATTGTATCGTTATTAAATGAGTTCTGCTGTTAATAATTTCAAGCGCATTAATGGGTTTACATGCTCCTCTTGTAATTATTTCCCTCACCTAATATCATTTACAAAATGCAGTCTCACAGATATATCTATTTCTGTATATTGAACAGCTCAGTCTTATAAATGAAAACAATAGGGCATACACAACAAAAAAGCCGACCTAATGGTCAGCTTTTCATTTATAAATTATTTGAATTACTTATTTGTTCCATGCAGAAGCATCGCTGAAATCAATAGCAGTCTCATAACCATAATCATCCTTCACCAATGTAGCAGAATCTTGCACAATATATCTCATTGTGATACCGCCATATTGACCGTAGGTAAGATTAGAATAAATGTTACCATCGCCAAAAATAATTTTTCCTTGTATTGTCTGGTTAGGTATAATTAATCTGTCGCCATCAACATAAGCTTTTACCGGCTTAGTAAACAAATTGTAAAAGTTAGTGATGTTTACATAATTAATTGACTCTCCGTCTACAATTGAAATTTGATATTGCTTGGCCAAAGAAGTGCTACCCTTTTCAAAAACATTCCAGTTACCTGTAAAACGCTTGCGATTAATCGTTTCACAATTGGTGCCTTCATAACCAGAAGGGCAGGTGCATACACCATTGTTGCATACCCCGCGATTAGCACAGATTATGGTCTTACACTTATCCGCATTGCAGGACGTTTGCACGATTGCAAAGCACGCAGATAAAGTAACAACAGTGGAAATTAATATCGCCTTGATCCTGAACTTCATTGCACTGATTCTATTTTATTGAGAATAAAGATAAAAATAATTGTAAAAGATACCAACAAAAAAACGTGAAGTCGTTATTACTTACTCCAATCTGATAGATTACTGTGGTCTAAATCACTGTAATAACCGAAATCATCAACAACCTGAGATGCAGTATCAACTACCTCATAGCGTACACTGATCATTTTAGTGGTATCAGATGTTGATCGTGTATGATAATAACCTTTACCAAATACTACTTTCCCTTCCATTTGCTGGTTAGGAATGTATAGCGTATCACCAATTACATAACCTGTAACAGGAGCATTAAAATAGTTATAGCAGTTCTTAATATTCACATGCGAGGCATCAGTATTATT
>CANGMZ010000039.1 GCA_947454715.1 Chitinophagaceae bacterium | reverse complement strand
CCATCTCAACTGAGTATTGATACACTAACAGACACCAGTATTATTGTCTTCCCATATAGCAGATTGGCCACTCTTTTTGATTTGAGTCAATCATGGGAGCGTTTTGGGCGCAAGCTTGCGGAGTGGGCATTAACAGGGCTCGAAGAACGCATGGCAGGACTATTAATGATGAGCCCCGAAGAGCGTTACATACAACTATTGTCAGGTAATAAACAAAAGATTATAGAGCGAATTCCACAACATCTTATAGCCAATTATCTAGGAATAACCCCTGTGAGCCTGAGCCGTATCAGAAACAGGGTCATGAAAAAGTAAGTCGCCCGTTTTCTTATCTTTTGTTATCGTTTTGAGCAGCGAATGTGGGCGAATTTTGTGTCAGCAAACAACCAAAATAGTGCACGCAAAAAAAATCATCTTGTATGTATGTCTGTTATTTACTACAGCCATATATGCACAAAACACTGAAAAAATGAGCAACAAGAACAATGCACCCGGACAAGTAATCAGAAAAGGCAAACTAATCTATTCAGAGATTACAGTACATGCTACCCCTCAAAAAGTATGGGGTATTCTTACAGACTTTAGTAAATACCCTTCATGGAATCCTTTTATCAAATCATTTAAGGGGCAGCCGGTTGTAGGTAAAACAATTGAAGCGCACATCTGCCCTCCAGGCGCAAAAGGAATGACCTTTAAGCCGGAGATACTTCAATACAAACAAAACGAGGAACTACGTTGGATAGGCAAGCTATTTGTAACTCATTTATTTGATGGCGAACATACGTTTCTGCTAAGAGATAATAACGACGGAACAACCACCCTCATGCAATTCGAGCGTTTCAGAGGCATACTCGTACCTATATTCAAAAAGATGCTTGATGTCAATACACAGGAAGGATTCAAACAAATGAACGGAGCATTGAAACAACAAGCAGAACAATAAACTAAAGAGCGTTACAGAATATTCCTGCAACGCTCTTTGGTTTATTCGATTTAGGTTTAATCCTTACTTTTATCAATTAATTCTTCTGTATCCTTGTTTATATTTCGGTCTCTACCAAAAGTATAACCAACAGCTACCCCCCACATTCTGTTCTTATCTACCTCCGATGTCTTACCTAAATCCTTTACTCCTGATGTATAATATATTTTGAAAAGCAACCCGGTAGGTAATTCGTAACCTGCAATAAAAGTAGCCCCTATGTCAAACTTACGTAGGAGGTCATCAGCCGGAGCAGTAGCATTTACATTAAATGCAGTGTCCTTATATTTTCCTTGCGCGTGTAATTTATCGTTACCGGTGAGCAGATATGACATAGTAGCACCAGCGCCCAAAAACATACGGCCTTTACCTTGCTCTCCCGTTTTAAAAACTATTGCTAATGGCAAATCTATATATGTCAGATTAAACGATCGGTCTACACTTTCATAAGTGCTGTCGCTAACTCTGAACCCATACGTTCTTTTATGACCCTTTTGAGACAGAAATAGCCCCGACTGAAAGTAAATATGCTGTGTAAATGGTGCATCTATCATACAACCAATTCTGCCGGAAGGTATATTATTAGCACTAGATGTTGTAAATGCATTATCTGGTATAAAACGCATATTACTGGCACCTATACCAACCTCGGGTCCAAAACCAAATTGAGCATGAACAACAGTACTCAACAACAGCAAGCAAAAAAGTAACTTTATTTTATTCATTTTACATCAAACAATTTCCTTGATAAAGATTGAGCAGTCATTGGCAGGTACCTTTTATCTCCTATAGCTCCTATCCATTTGATTCGTTTAATTGCATTAGTCAAAAACACCTCATCTGCCAGTGACAATTCTTCAGTAGTCAGCGGTTGTTCTTCGACACTAATTTGACTCATAATATGCCTCCGCATTACGCCGGCTACACAGCCCTCTGAAAGCGGAGGGGTATATATTGTCCCGCCCTTTACCCAGAAAATATTGGCAATTGTACTCTCAATTATATTCCCCTTTGTGTTACTAATGAGTGCATCATTCCATTTACGTTGGCGCGCTTGTTGCGCTGCCATTGCATATATCAAGGCACTACAGGTTTTCATATTAGCCAAAGCATCGGCACTTTTTGCCAATCCATTTACAATCCCCACCTGCAATCCGTTCTCGTTAAACATTGTTGCTTCTTCATTAAGCGGGAAACACTCTATTAAATACCCGGGTTTAGCAATGTCGGAACCATACATACCACCTTGCCCGGCATACACCTCCAGCCTTACTCGGCACAATCCTTCCAACTCGTTCTTTTGTACGGTAAGCATAACCTGCTCCATAAGTCTGGCTGATGTAAGTAGACTAGGAATATTGAAATACAATTGTTCCATACCCTCAAACAAACGGTCGGTGTGATATTGTGCAAACATAATAACACCATTCTGCACGAGCATAGTCTCAAAAAGACCATATCCATACCTGAACGCACCATTATCTACCTGCATTCCTGACTTCTCAGCAGCAGATATCCTGCCATTTATGTTTATATAACCCAATGTGTATTAATTAATACACCGAAATTAGTTGAAAGAAACTATACATAAGCGTTAAAAGGTCCGCAATCAAATTTGTATTTTTGTGAAAACTTATTCCGAATGCAATTTGAACAACCGATACCCGTGCAATGGATGGCCGAATTTATTGGCGCTGAATTGAGGGGAGATATAGAGCAGTTAGCACTGGGTATCAATGAAATACACAAAGTAACAGCCGGCGACATATCATTCGTTGATTTTGAAAAGTATTACGATAAGTGCCTGAACTCTGCAGCTACTATCATTATTATCAATAAAGATGTTCCCTGCCCAGAAGGCAAGACCCTATTGGTGAGTAATGACCCGTTTGAGGCATACCTAAAAATAGTTAGGCGATTCCGCCCATTTGAGCCTGCTAACAAAATGATCAGCGACAGTGCGGTAATAGGAGCAGGAACGCACATTCAACCCGGTGTGTTTGTAGGTAATCATGTGCAGATTGGTAAAAACTGTATTATTCACCCTAACGTAACTATATACGACCATACTATCATAGGCGATAATGTAGTCATACATTCAGGTACAGTTATAGGTGCAGATGCATTTTACTTCAAGCGATACAAGAATCGCGATACACAATATGAAAAAATGCTCAGTTGCGGTCGCACTATATTGGAAGATGATGTAGAGATAGGCGCCTGCTGCACTGTAGATCGTGGTGTAAGCGGCGACACAGTTATCGGCAAGGGCACTAAGCTAGACAATCACATACAAGTTGGGCACGATACCGTTGTTGGGAAAAACTGTTTGTTTGCATCTCAGGTGGGCGTGGCAGGAGTTGCCTTTATCGAAGACGAGGTAATACTTTGGGGGCAAGTGGGTGTCAATAAAGATTTGACCATTGGCAAGGGTGCTATAGTACTGGCTCAGTCAGGTGTACCATCAAGTATTGACGGCGGAAAGGTTTATTTCGGCTCACCTGTAGAAGAAGCAAAAACAAAGATGAAGGAATTAGCATGGATTAAGCGTATTCCTGAAATCTGGCAAAAAATTAACGGCACTAAGTGATTCCACAATCTATGGTAACCATTCCTGTGAATAATGAAATAACCCTGCGTACCTATACAAAAGAGGACGCAGGTGCATTATTTGCAGCAGTAAATGGAATGAGAAGTCACCTGAGCCCCTGGTTAGAATGGGTCAACCACACTACCAAGCCGGAACATTCTTTACAGTTTATTGAGCATTCTATTCAGCAAGTAAAAATGCAACAGGCATTACCGCTGGGCATTTTTTATAATGAAACGCTCATTGGCGGCATCGGTATGCATCAGTGGGATCAAACTGTAAAAAAAGCTCAAATTGGTTACTGGATCAGAAAAGAGTACGAAGGCAAGGGCATAATTAATGAAAGTCTGAAACACTTCCTTCAGTTTCTGTTTGGCAAATTAGGGTTGAATAAAATTGAGATTCATTTTGTAGCTGCCAACAAACGCAGTGCAAAAGTTGCAGAACGACTTGGCTGCCAGATAGAAGGTATCCTTCGGCAAAGTGCCATAAGAAACGGAACAATAGAAAACGTAGTAATTGCCGGTTTGCTCAAAAGTGAATGGGCTGCCAAGCAGTAAGTCACTTACTTTTTGCATTTATTTAAACATTACACTGTGCCCATCTAGCCTATTATCATTAGTTTTACTATCAGAAAACATATATCATGACAAAACCAACCAGAGCATCCATTTTAGTAGCGGAAGATGAAGAAAGTTTGAGAGAGACACTCAAATTAAATCTGGAACTGGAAGGCTATGAAGTAACCACGGCCGAAACCGGCCCGGGAGTTATGAAAACTGTCAAAAACGAGTATTTCGACTTAATAATACTCGATATAATGCTGCCTGAGATGGATGGCATTACCGTTTGTGAAACCATACGCATGCAACACAACGATGTGCCTATCATGTTCCTGAGTGCACGTAACTCCAGCGCAGATAGAGTAGAAGGATTGAAAAAAGGTGGCGATGATTATCTCACAAAACCTTTCAATCTTGAAGAACTGTTACTGCGTGTTGACAAGCTGATTACCAAAAATAAAAAGATAAAAGAACCCCAAAGTGTTGGCGACACCTACGAATTTGACGGTTGTAAGATAGATTTTTCTGCACACGAATGCATTGATAAATCCGGGGCAACGCAAGAACTAAGTAAGAAAGAAGCCGCATTACTGAAACTTCTTGTGGAACATGAAGGTGAGGTGGTTTCCCGTGAACAAATTTTACAGATAGTTTGGGGCTATAATGTATACCCTACCACCCGCACTATCGATAATTTCATATTGAACTTCCGTAAGTATTTCGAGATTGATAGCCGCAACCCTACTCATTTTCATTCTATAAGGGGTATAGGATATAAATTCACCAAGTAATCTGTTTACCATTGCAGATCGGGGTCTACGTCTTTTGTGTTTTGTTTATGCAATGCCCTGCTTCGTATTTTTTGTAATTGGCGATCGTATATAAGACGGGCAATTTTTTCCGCAACATCCGGTTGCCCTATTATCGCATTCAGTTTTTTCTCAGATATATCTAACCTGTACATCAACTGAAAAAAAGACTCTGATCCCCGTTCTATGAGTATAACTACCCGCTCTGCTAGTTTTTGCAGTATTGTCGCTTCAGATATTTCGTCGGGCAACTGCAAGCCCCAATCCTGCTGTAAAGCAACTGCAGTTTCCTGTAATGTATCCATAGAACACCTGTTTTTGCCTCCTCTAAATTAATCTTATTTAACTTATCGCTTGATATGTCAGCGTAACAATTAATTTTACACTTCAAATACAAGAATATGAAACTGGTTACATACGCAAAAAACGGCATGCCACAGCTGGCACTTCTGGTTAATAATATGTTGTTTGACACCACCGGTGTGCATGCACAATTACCTGCAACAATGGCTGACGCCCTCAACAACTGGGATGCCGCAAGCGATGCATTGCGCAAAGCAGAAGAGGAGATAAAGAGTGGCAAGTATGCTGAAATTGGCATTGCTTATGGTGCTGCAAATATTTTAGCTCCTGTACCTAACCCCACTTCTTGCCGCGACGGGTATGCCTTCCGCCAGCACGTAGCTGCTGCACGTCGCAACAGAAAAGTCGATATGATTGCAGAGTTTGACCAATACCCTATTTTTTACTTTACCAATCACAATGCAATAATGGGTCCCGGCCCTATACCAGTAATGCCTGACCATCTGAAAAGATTAGATTTTGAGTTGGAAGCTGCTGTAGTATTGGGTAAAAAAGGGCGTAATGTAAGAGCTGCTGATGCAGATAAATACATAGCAGGCTACATGATTATGAACGACATGAGCGCACGTACCCTGCAAATGGAGGAAATGCTATTGAATCTGGGACCTGCAAAGGGTAAAGACTTCAGTACTGTTATCGGCCCGGTTATGGTCACTCCAGATGAGCTTGAACCATATCGTAAAGCAACAAAAGCAAACCATACCGGCGATACTTTCGATCTTAAAATGCGCTGCTTGGTAAATGGCATTGAAGTGAGCCAGGGTAGCATGGGCGATATGGACTGGACATTTGCAGAAATCATTGAGCGTTGTGCTTATGGCGCAGACATATTGCCGGGCGATGTAATAGGAAGTGGTACAGTAGGTACAGGTTGTTTCCTTGAACTGAATGGCACAGGAAAACTCAACAACCCGGAGTATAAAGAACAGTGGCTACAAGTAGGCGATGTAGTAGAAATGGAGATAGATGGATTAGGTAAGCTTTCTAATACAATAGTATTGGAAGACCCTACCTGGAGCATATTAGCAGAAAAAAAGATGGGATAATACCTTATTTGGCTAACAGAACTTAACGAAATTCAATGAATAAACAGATTATAGGGATCATAGGATCAGGTGCTATGGGTGCAGGTATAGGGCAAGTTGCTGCTATGGCCGGGCATAGCGTTGTCGTCTATGACAACAATAGTGCATCACTGGAGCGTGCAAAAGCTAGTTTAGCTGCTACATTACAAAAACTGGAAGAAAAAGGAAAAATACCTTCCGCAGCAGATGTATTACATCGACTCATATTTGCAGATGATATTCATGCATTTGCCACCTGTGAACTGATTATTGAAGCTATAGTAGAGAAACTGGAAGTTAAAAAGGCCGTTTTCACAGAAGTAGAAAAAGTAGTTAGCGATACTTGTATACTGGCAAGCAATACTTCTTCTTTATCAATTACTTCTATCGCTGCTGCTTGCGCTAAGCCTAACAGAGTAATGGGTTTGCACTTTTTCAATCCTGCACCACTAATGGCCTTGGTAGAAGTAATACCTGCCATACAAACAAACACAGCACTCATCACATTGGCTCGTGAGTTAATGGCACAATGGGGCAAAACACCTGTATTGGCAAAAGACACTCCCGGTTTTATTGTAAACCGAGTGGCGAGACCCTTCTATAGCGAAGCCATCCGTATTTATGAGGAAGGAATTGCCGACATGGCAACCATTGACTGGGCTATGACGGAAATTGGCGGATTCAAAATGGGACCTTTTACACTTATGGACTATATAGGTCATGACGTGAATTATGTGGTTACAGAAACTGTTTTTCATTCATTTTTCTTCGACCCTCGTTACAAACCGTCTTTTTCTCAAAAAAGATTACTGGAAGCTGGCTGGTTGGGCAGGAAGAGTGGCAGAGGTTTTTATAACTATGCGGCAGGAGCTTCCCTTCCGGAACCGAATAAGGATATGGAAGCAGGTAAAAAGATATTTGAACGCATATTGGCAATGCTCATAAATGAGGCTGTTGATGCACTTTATCTCAATGTTGCCACAGCAGCTGACCTGGAAACAGCAATGACTAAGGGTGTCAACTATCCTAAAGGACTACTAAAGTGGTGCGATGAGTGGGGAATTGAAAATTGTTTGGTACAATTAGATACTTTATATAACGATTATCATGAGGATAGATACCGCGCAAGTGTGCTACTCAGGAAACATGTATTTGCAAAAGACAAATTAATTTCTAATTTTACAAAATGAAGCATATAATAATCATAGCCCTATTTTTGGGCCTTTCGACATATTCCTTTGCTCAGAATAGGATCGGTATTGAATTCGGGGCATCGGGTGCTACCTTTTCAGGTCGTTCTGACAACCAGTTGGTTGGCTCTACTCAATCGGTAAATATCAAACCAAACGTAGGTATTTATTATTTCAGAAAGATAGATCGTCACGTATACCTTGGTGCAAAACTTGGTTTAGATGCATATTCTTTCTTCTACAGTAAAACCGAAGATATTAAAACGCAGATTGACCATAATAGTAGCTATTTCACTATCGCGCCTACAGTTGATTTCGGTCTCGGTCGTTATCAGTACATTCACTTGTATGTGTCTCTGGCTATGGGTTTCCTTACCAATGGACATGAAGTGACTAGCCAATACATTAACGGTGCATCTGATGTTCCTTACAACACCTATATTTCATCAACAAACATCAGCAATTTCATTTTCCGCCCGGGAATGGGATTGAAACAACACTTCCCAATCAGCAAAATGTGGCACATCACGATGAATGAAAGTTTTAGTGTATTGGCTACAGATCTTACTCACTTGGGTACTAATACAAATGCAAGTGTACATCCTGGTTATTTTAACCTTCAGATGGGTGTTATGCGCAAGTTCCACAGACCAAAACATGCTATGGTTCCTGCAAAAAAAGACTAATAAACTATTAATACATAGAAAGGGCCTGCATGCTTCATGCGGGCCCTTTCTGTATTAATGCCTAAAAAACTCTATTTTATTATACTATCGAAAATATTTTTTATTATTTTTCCAATATGAAACGCATATCACTAATCATATTCCTCACACTTATAAGCCTGAATGGTTTTTCCAATTCCTTTTTTAATATATGGGGTGGTGCCGGTTTGGCAACCAGATATAATTATGACATGGGGTTTTCAGGAGGCTTTACATATATTAAGGCAGCTACATGGCGCTTAGGGCTTGGCGCATCTGTTTTTTACCAGCAATACAATCTTTATTACGATAGGGAAAATAGCCAGTTAATAGGCAGTAGCATAAGACATAATAGCAGTTACGCTTTTGTTTCCCCTGTGTTAGATCTCCACTTGGGTCGTAGAGGGAACACACATTTTTATGTAACAGCGGGTGCCGGCTTTAATATGGGTGCTGCAGACTCATTGCATAAATGGGCAAAAGGAGGTTATGTAAATTATGACAGCACAATTGGCAAGGCTGAAAATATCAATAAAATGGTATTCAGATTTGGTATGGGGCTAGTTGAGTATTTCTCTATAAATAGAAGATATTTTATTAGTGTAAATGAAGATTTCGGGTATCTTTCTGATGTGTTAAGTAAAACAAATAACCCAACGGATGCTATGCTCAACAGAAATGTGAACCAATTATACACCCCAACATATATATCTGTGAGGTTAGGAATAATACGTGGATACCAGAAAAAAAGATAATCTTAAAAGAAAAACAGGGAATATTCTCTGATTTGCTCACTTACAAATGAAAATTTGCTTATTTTTCGCCCATGAAATGTAAAATACTTACACTACTATTATTGATTTGTGCCGGTTATTCGTTTGCACAGAACAGAATGGGGCTTGAGTTAGGAGCTGGAAGACCTATGTTCAGCAGCGGTGCTAACTCTTCGGTAGCAACACCTGAATATAACGTTCGTTACACATTTACAGGTGATTTTTACTACCTCAGAAGGGTTGCTCATCATTGGTATTTAGGTGCTAAGACTGGCTTTGAACAATATTCTTTTGAATTTGAACAAAGACACCCTGACAATGTAGGTGGTATCAATTATGCGGGTGGCGTAATAGGTACAAACTTGGTACATAAAAGTTCTTATGTACATTTTGCGCCTATGATTGACCTTGGTATTGGTAAGTTCCGCGAATACCTGCATATCTATGCTTATGCATCTGTAGGGTTTAAAGTTGCCGGCGATCAGACAACACGTGAATATCATACAACAGCAACTGTTACTAACCCGCTTCCGGCATACGACTCAACTTATGCAAGTGGTTACAGAATCAATAATGTTGCATTCCGTATTGGTTTCGGTTTGAAACAGCATTTCCCCCTTACCAAAACATGGCAAGCCACCATCAATGAAGGCTACAGTTTTATGCCAGCCGGCGATGTAAGCCAACCAGATGCTACAGGTGGTGCAAGTATACACCCTGGCTATCTTACACTTACATTTGGTATCATGCATAAATTCAAAGATGCTTACCTGAGAGACAAAGACAGATAATCTGCGTTTTATACAATAAATTATATTACCCTGCATTTGTTATATGCGGGGTATTTTTTTATACAAAAACCTGATTAAGACACAATCATTCCTCTTTTTTACCCCTTTTAAGTAACTTTGCACCCTCATGGAATTACCAAAGGGTAAAAAGGTTTATTTCGCCTCCGATTTTCATTTGGGGATTCCCGATCGTGCATCAAGCATAGAGCGTGAAAAACGCTTGTGTAGCTGGCTCGACGAGATAGCTGCCGATGCACATATCCTTTATCTGGTAGGCGACATCTTCGATACATGGTTCGAATATCGCCATGTTGTGCCCAAGGGCTTTACTCGTTTCATGGGTAAACTTGCAGCGCTAAGTGATAATGGCCTTAAGATTGAAGTATTTACAGGCAACCACGACCTGTGGATGTCCGGTTACTTTCATGAAGAGATGAATATCCCTGTGCATTATGCCCCTATTATCAGAGAGTTTAATGGCAAGCGATTCCTTATTGGTCATGGCGATGGGCTAGGACCTGGTGATCATGGTTATAAGCTACTCAAAAAGGTAATGAGCAATCCTTTTTCTCAATGGCTATACCGTCGCCTTCACCCCGATACCGGCGTGGGTGTAGCAGGGTGGCTCAGCAGGCTAGGACCTAAACATGCGGATGTGCCTGAAAAAGAATTTCTAGGAGAGGCAGAATGGCTGGTACAATATGCCAGAGATGTTATAAAAAAAGACCCTGTTAATTACTTTATATTCGGACACAGGCATATTGCAATAGAATATCCGCTGTCTGATACCAGCATGTATGTAAACCTTGGAGACTGGATACGGTATGACAGTTATGCCGTATTTGATGGAACGCAACTGAATCTGAAATTTTACAAGGTCAAGCAAAAGTGATATGCAACGCACATTAGTGATGATTAGGCATGCCAAATCGAGCTGGGCAAATCCGCTACAAAGCGATTTTGACCGCCCACTCAATGAACGAGGCAAAAGAGAAGCGCCGGAAATGGCAGAAAAATTAAAACAGGCGGG
Organism: Chitinophagaceae bacterium; assembly: GCA_947454715.1. Taxonomy (GTDB): domain Bacteria; phylum Bacteroidota; class Bacteroidia; order Chitinophagales; family Chitinophagaceae; genus Flavipsychrobacter. The sequence goes on along the minus strand of CANGMZ010000039.1, from coordinate 15,889 downwards.
CATTGCACCCGACCTTATTATTTGCAGCACTGCCAAGCGCACAAGACAAACAGCGAAAAAAATAGCAGAAGTATTGGGCTATGATTATGCCAATATACGCTGGGAAGAAAAGTTGTATCATTGCATATCGTCAGTATTTGAAGAGATGCTGTATGAAGTAGGCGACAAAGTAAAAACAGTTTTTATAATAGCTCATAACCCCGGCATCACTGAGTTTGTGAACCAACTGGCACCAGGGTTTGTGATAGACAATATGCCGACTTGCGCAGTAGCTTGCGCACGGTTTGAAGCAGAGGAGTGGAATCGTTTCCCTGTTGTAGACAGGAACGTTTTTTTATTTGAATACCCAGACAAGAAACATGGCAACCAATAAATCAATAGCACAGATCACCACAATTTTAGAAAAACTTTTCGAAGAGCATTTTGAAAAGAAAGTTGAAGTAATGGAAGCACTTGCTGTTTCCGGCTCAGACCGCCGATACTACCGTATTTCAGGTGGCGGACAGGTGGCCATTGGTACTTATAACACCAATGTAGCAGAGAACAACACCTTTTTTTATATCACAGAATTATTTCGCAAACATCAGGTAAACGTACCTCTTGTTTATAAAATAAATAAAGATCGCCGTGCCTATCTGCAACAAGATCTCGGTAAAACCTCTTTGTTCGATCTGGTAATAAAAGACGGCTTTACTGATAAAAACCGTAAGCTATACCACGCTGCACTGGCACAACTTGCCAAGGCTCAATGGATAGCTGGTCGTGAAGCCGATTACAAACAGTGTTTCGCATCAAAGCAATTTGATGAGAAAGCAATCATGTCTGATCTTCTTTACTTTAAATATTACTTTGCCGATCTTCAGAATATACCTTACGACCGATCTTTACTGATCAGCGAAATGGAGTTGCTAAGTAAAGATTTGGGACGAGTACAACCGCAAACACTCATGTATCGCGATTTTCAAAGTCGTAATATCATGGTTTATGAAGGAAAGATATTCTTTATAGACTATCAGGGTTGTATGCAGGGACCACCTCAATACGATATTGCGTCGCTGTTGTGGCAGGCGCGCGCGCAACTACCTGCAGCCTGGAAGGAAGATTTGCTCAATGGTTATATCAGCACACTGAATGAACTGCATGTTCCTCGTATGGATGAAATTTACTTCCGTAGAGGCTATGTGCAGTTTGTATTGGTTAGGTTACTGCAAGTACTGGGAGCTTATGGATTCAGAGGACTATTGCAACATAAAGCTCATTTCATTAACAGCATTGGGCCAGCGTTAAAAAATCTGGAAATATTCCTGGCAGATCATCCACAGACACCGGCGTATCCCGAATTAAGGTCTTTACTTGAAAAAATATCTTCACCTGAAATGCAGGAACGCTTTGCCATAACAGGTGCAGGTGAAAAATCGAGCTTGACCATTCAAGTATCGAGCTTCTCCTACAAAAATGGGATACCAAAATCTTCCGGACAGCATGGTGGTGGTTATGTGTTTGACTGTAGGGGCATATTGAACCCAGGAAGATATAGTACCTATAAGCATCTTACAGGAAACGATGAGCTGGTGAAACAATTTCTGGAGCGTGAAACCCGCATGCCAGACTTTATGAACCATGTTACAGCACTGGTGGCAATAAATGTTGAAGATTATATTGCCCGCGGTTTCGAGCATCTTGATATAGCTTTTGGTTGCACAGGCGGTCAACACAGATCTGTATTTGCAGCTAATCAAATGGCTGACTACCTGCGCTCTCGCTACAACCTTGATGTTACTGTATCGCACCTTAACGAAAAGAAATGGATGCTGCAAGAAGATCCTAAAGAAGAAGCATAAACAGGTAACAAAACAAATAACTACATAAAATTTATGGCAGATATTATCAACAAATAAAATTGATGTGTATCTTTCAGTTTTAAAATACAACAAATGAGAAATTTAGTACTACTTTCTTTCCTTGCTTTATCTCTTTTTGCAGGTTCTTGCTCCAAAAGCACTAACCCACCATTAGATTATCTTGTTGATACTGTTTCTAATGCATACTTGAATGATGATGATTCCCTACATTTACCACTTCAGGTTAGATTCCTTACCGGTAACTATACAGAGCCTGTGTCAATGACTATTGAAGGGCTGCCTTCTACAGTAAAGATGGTTAAGGATACTATTACCGGAACACCAACATACACTGCTGATTTCGTGTTATATACTACCGGATCTGTGCCATTAGGTTACTATCCTGTAAAGTTGGTGTCATATAGCGCATCAACAGGTTACAGAACTTATGATTTCACATTGGGTGTTGTACATTACAATTGCTCTTCTTACCTCACAGGATCTTATACTTGCAACAATGCATGCCGTACAAATTATACTTATACTGCAACAGCGGCTGCATCTGGCGACACTGCACTTAACATAGTTAACTTTGGAGGTTACGGTCTGAATACTAATACTTTCATCAAGTTGAATTGTAATACTGACTCTGTAACTATTGCTCGTCAGGTAATAGGTAATGGCGTTACAGTTACAGGTCACGGTCATTTTGAAGCCAACAAACTGGTTATCAGCTATGTTGCAGAAAACATACCAACAGGTGGCAATGATAACTGCACATTGATAATGAACAAATAAGCTATTTTCACTTTTTTATTTAAAGGCATACCTAAACGGTGTGCCTTTATTGTTTATAGCCAACATTAAAAAGCCACGCAGTAGTGCGTGGCCCTGTCATTCTATATTGTCAACTCATCAGAGTGTAACGCACAAACCTTTAATAACCGCACCCAATCTAATTGCGTCATAGATGCGTGGTTCATCAGCACCCTGCTCTTTTACTGAATGTTCGTGCGATGTTACACAACGCTCACAGCCATTGATAGCAGATAAAACCAAACTCATCAATTCAAACAAGCCCTTTCCCATTACCGGATTCATCATCACACTCATACGCAAACCGGCTGGTGTTTTTTCGTAGTATTCATTACCTGCCATAAAGTGACGGAAACGATAGAATATGTTGTTCACATTCATAATAGACACACAAGCATGAGTTTCTGATATCTCCTCGTCTGTTACACCTTCTTTCTTTGCTAATCCTTCAAAAGCAGCAATCAATACTTCGTGCTTCTCATTAGCTGCTGCAGAAAGTGCAATAAGATAAGCCTCTTTCTTTGTCATGTTCTTACTATTCAACATACCGGAAACATTCAGCTTCAGGTCGCGAATGAACTTGCTTTCTACAGCCGCCATACGGCTTAGTCCGGTTGGCGTAAAAGAAGGGTCGATACCCAGATCCTGAAATAAATTCATGATCGTTTCATTGTTTGTCAGTATACTCATATATCTGTTTTGTTTTGTACGATTTGCGAGTGATTATATACATACAGGCTCTCATAAATTATAAAAGGTGCGCAGCAACTGCACACCTTTTATTTTATAGTATTTGCCGAGCTATTAACCCAGTGTTTCTTCACCTTTCTTCCAGTTGCAAGGGCAAAGCTCATCTGTCTGCAATGCATCCAACACGCGCAATACCTCATCTACATTACGACCTACACTCAGGTCATTAACACACACCCAACGTACCAAGCCTTCCGGATCTATGATATAAGTAGCTCTATACGCAACTTTCTCATCTTCAGTAAGAATGCCCAATTCTTCAGCCAATGATTTTGAAGTATCGGCAATCATTGGAAAACGAAGGTCTTTCAAATCTTTGTGGTTCATTCTCCATGCATGGTGAACGAATTCGTTATCTGTTGACGCACCTAGCAATACTGTTTCACGATCTGTGAAATTGCTGTAATTCTTATTGAACTCAGCTATTTCTGTAGGACACACGAATGTAAAATCTTTTGGCCACCAGAACATAACAGCCCACTTGCCATCAATATCCTGATTGCTGATGTTTTTAAATTCTTTGCCTTGTTCCAAGCTTACTACTGCTTTCTTGTCAAATTGCGGGAATTTTGCACCCACAGTAACGAAATTGTTTGCCATAATTATTGTTTGTTTTGTTTTGTTAACACAAAGGTCGCTGTAAAAACAGACAATACATAAACATCACCTATTCTGTTTGCCTATAAAAAAATAAGAAAATTCAATAAACACTCTCGTAGCAAGGGTTTCAGAGTATTACTGATTTTAATCACCCTACTAATTGTAATAACCGTTTGACTCATGCAGCACATACACAAACAAAAATATTTACCTGAATAGAAGTATATCTGATAAATTGTTGTCCATTTGTTATTTTTGTTGAACGGGAAACTATTATATTCGTCTTCTGATTTGATTTTATGTGGATAACCAATTTATTTAAGAAATCTGGCAAGGCGCAAAGCGAACAACAACGCCATATTTCTTTTGAAGAAAATCTGCTTAATCAGACGATTGATTTCATACCCAGTCATTTCAGAAATTCGCAAACCTACGCACACATTGTTGAGTACCTTTCGCACAATCAACTCAATCAAGCAGTGAAAGCGTTGATTCAGCTAGGCGATCAGCCTAATTATTTTTTTAATAATGATTATTGGTTGGAATTAGCGCACATTGCTACCAAACTGAATATGACAGAAGAATATAAACTCTGTCAGCAAAAACTGGAATCGAATAAAATCAATAATATAGTACTCTATAAAGGTATTGTTATTGAAAAAGTATCTGAAGACACTTTCAAACACTACATATCTGACTCGCTCACTAACGAACACAACGAAGAGCGAAGAGTAAGAGATGGGCTTAAGGAATTAATGACCGAAAATGGCTTCTTTATGAGAGGCAATGGCAAAGAAGGTATCATCTACTACATCGTCAATAAGAGAGTTTGCGAGATAAAATACCAACAAATACACCCCGGAGGGCCTACTACCATTTACACATACTCTTATGAATATTGGGCTCTGCCTATCAGACAAAGACTAAACGAGCAGGAAAAAGAGACCTTAAGCAAAGCACTTAATGAGTGGTTGAAGCACGAACAAATCACCCCTGACTTCGAATAACAATTCCTCATCTCATTACTACCTCTGGGCACATTCACATGCATTTAAAGTTGTTATTACAATGATTTTAAGCAGATTGGGCTTTATCCTTATTTGTTTACCTTTGTACTCTCTATGTCTGCACTGAAATTTCACTCACTCAAAGTTGTTGATGTTCGCCCGGAAACGGCCGATTGTATATCTGTATCGCTGGAAGTACCAGCAGATCGCAAAGATCTGTTTGTTTTCACACCTGGTCAGTACCTTACTTTCCGTACTCACCTCGATGGGGTTGAGCTGCGTCGCTCTTATTCTATTTGTTCATCTCCAAAGGAAAATGAACTGAGGGTAGCAATAAAGAAAGTAGAACAGGGGAAATTTTCAACTTACGCACACAGTTCGTTAAAATCCGGAGACATATTAGAAGTGATGCCACCAATGGGTAAGTTCACGCCTAAAAAATCGGAGGGTGGTCATAAATCATATCTGGCATTTGCTGCAGGTAGTGGTATCACACCAATTATGAGCATTATGAAAATGGTGCTTGAAGATGAGCCTGAAAGCAATTTCACTTTGGTGTATGGTAACCGCTCCAAAAATTCAATAATATTCAGAGAAGCAATTGAAGCACTTAAAAACAAGTACATGCAAAGATTGCGTGTTTATTACGTGCTCAGCCGCGAATATATGGATATACCATTATTCAGTGGTCGTATTAATGCAGAGAAATGCCGCGAATTTTGCGGATCACTTATTGATTTGGGCACAATAGACGAAGCCTTCCTTTGTGGTCCTGAAGACATGATTTTATCATTGAAACAGGAGCTGGCAGATATGGGCATGGCACCGGAAAAAGTGCATCTGGAATTATTTACATCACCGGATCAGCCAAAGGCAACCCATCAAAAATGGGAAACAGAACATAAAGGCAACAAAGGACCTGTTAGTCGTGTTTCTATTACACTTGATGGAACAACTACCGAAATGGAAGTTCCATTTAACGATGAAAGTATTCTTGATGCGGCACTTCGCAATGGTCTCGACCTACCTTATGCATGTAAGGGTGGCGTTTGCTGCACGTGCAGAGCCCGTGTAATGCAAGGAGAAGTAGAGATGGAGGTTAACTATGCTCTGGAGCATGATGAGGTCGAAAAAGGCTTTGTGTTGACTTGTCAGGCGCACCCACGCACTGAGACTGTAATCATAGATTTCGATCAGCGATAATTCTCAATATCATTAGCATACATATAACGAATAAGGCTGCCGATGGCAGCCTTATTCGTTATATAATCTCACCAAAGAGTTTTATGCGGTCTTTGCTTTAGCTACTTCAGCTAAAATCTGCTCCCATTTCCAAGATGTATCCATCATAGCATCTAGATCAAATTTTGTTTCCCAACCCAATAGTTTTTTTGCTTTGTTGTTATTAGCATATACCTCAATAACATCACCTTCTCTACGAGGACCAACCTTATAATTGAGTTTAAGACCTGAGACTTTCTCAAATGCGGTAATCAACTCTAATACAGATACACCGTTACCAGTACCCAAATTAAAGATTTCGCAATTGCTTTTGTTACGATCTTCGATTATGTACTGCAATGCACGTGTATGCGCATTGGCGATATCGCAAACATGGATATAGTCACGAACACAAGAACCATCCTTAGTATCATAATCTCCACCATTAACGGTCATTGATTCACGCTTACCAATTGCAGTCTGCGTAATTACAGGTACAACATTCTCCGGCTTCTCCATAAACTCACCGATAAGGCCTGAAGGATGTGCACCTGCAGGGTTGAAGTAACGAAGTAATATAGTATTGAAATGCTTGTTAATTTTAGTAAAATCCTGACAGATCGCTTCACCTACCTGCTTAGTACGTGCATAAGGAGACTCAGCTTCAGCAAATGGCACTTCTTCAACTACAGGCAATTGAGTAGTGTTACCGTATACTGAGCAAGAAGAGGAGAAAACAAAATTATTCACATCAAACTCTTCAGCACACTGCAAGATGTTAATCAAAGAATTGAAATTGTTTTTGAAGTACATGAGCGGGTCAGCAACCGATTCAGGCACACTTTTGAATGCAGCAAAATGTATCACACCAACAATATCAGGGTTTTCAAGAAATATTGCTTCGGTATCATCTAAATTGCAAAGGTCAACCTTATAGTTTTTAATAGGTTTCCCAACAATTTTCTCTATACCTGCCAGCATCTTTGCAGAACCGCGCGACATATCATCTGCCGATATTACTTCGAAACCATTTTCTATCAGGTCAACTATAGTGTGGCCACCTATGTATCCGCAACCACCTGTAACTAATATCTTATTCATGTGCTATTGTTTGTCTATTGCAAATATAGGGTTAACGAATATTCAAAAGCCAAACCACCGACAGTCTGAACAACAAATAATCCTTACCAAGTAATCGCTAACCTGTTCGTTTATTGACACTTAGATAAAACCTAAATAAAAGAGGGTTCGGCTTTAATAGCCGAACCCTGATATTTTAACCACACCTAAGTGCAGACTGATTACATACGCTCAATAACGATAGCACTTGCACCGCCACCACCATTACAAATACCGGCAGCACCATATTTTGCATTTTTCTGGCTCAATACATTGATAAGTGTAGTGATGATACGAGCACCACTGCAACCCAATGGATGACCGATTGATACTGCACCTCCATTAACATTCAACTGATCTGCCTTGATACCCATTTTCTGAGCATTAGCAAGACCTACGGTACTGAACGCCTCGTTCAACTCAAAATACTGAATATCTTCCATCTTCAAACCAGCCTTAGCTACAGCTTTAGGAACGGCGATTGATGGTGTAGTTGTAAACCACTCAGGTGCTTGTTCCGCATCTGCATAACCTATTATCTTAGCTATTGGCTTAATACCTAACGCTTCTGCCTTTTCTTTGCTCATTAACACCAGTGCAGCAGCACCGTCATTCATAGTACTACTGTTTGCTGCCGTAGCAGTTCCCTCTTTAGAGAATGCAGGACGCAGACCAGCGATTTTATCAAACTTTACGTTAAATGGTTCCTCATCTTTAGAAAAGATGATTGGATCTCCCTTCTTATTTGGAATTTCAACAGGAACGATTTCATTCTCAAACAAACCGTTAGTTACGGCAGCCTGACTACGTTTGTAGCTTTCTATTGCAAATGCATCCTGATCTTCACGAGAGATATTGCACTCTTTAGCGCAAAGGTCAGCAGCATTACCCATAGCATAGTTATGATAAACATCTGTAAGACCATCTTTAGCAAGACCGTCTATCATTGTTACATTACCATACTTATTACCCCAACGCATGTTCTCACTATAGAACGGCACATTACTCATGCTTTCCATACCACCTGCAACAACTACATCGTTATCGCCAAGCATGATGCTTTGAGCGCCGTTCATAACAGCCTTCATGCCACTGGCGCAAACTTTATTTACAGTAGTACATGGTACATTATCAGGCACACCTGCAAACTTAGACGCCTGACGAGCCGGAGCCTGTCCCAAATTAGCCTGCAATACGCAGCCCATGATTACTTCATTTACTTCACTGGCACTAAGACCAGCTCTGTCCAAAGCACCTTTGATAGCAATAGAACCTAATTTGGTTGCAGAGAAATCTTTCAATGAACCACCCCAGCTACCTAGTGGCGTACGCACTGCCGATACTATATATACTTCTTTCATAAGTTTTTTTTGAGTGCCGCAAAGGTAAGAAAAAGAATGGTGCGAGAGAAATACAGACTACCCTTAATATGTATAGATCAATTACCAATATGTCTAAAACAACAAAACCGCCCTAGATGGGCGGTTTTGAAAATATAGATAAAGGTCAAGGACTATTCGCCTATTACTTCAAATTCTATTTCTACAACATTTTCTTTACCAAAGTCAATGCTTGCTTTGTGTAGACCTGCTTCCTTAACTTCATCAAGGATAGTGATACGACGACGGTCGATTTCATAACCTTTCTGTTCGCGGATAGCACGTGCTACCTGTATTGCTGTAACTGAACCAAAGATTTTGCCACTTACACCTATCTTAGCACCAATCTTAATAGGAGATGCTTTCAATACTTCAGTAACATTGGCTATCTGAGCCATCAGTTTGTCTTCTTTTTTCTGCAATTGCTTGCGGCGCTCTTCCATTACTTTCGTATTAGATGCACTAGCTTCGATTGCATATTTCTGTGGTATCAGGTAGTTGCGGGCATATCCCGGTTTTACTTCAACCAACTCGTGGGCTGCACCCAGATTATCAACGTCTTTTATAAGAATGATCTGCATGATTGTTTTACTTTAAAAGGTCAGTAACATAAGGTAAAATAGCCATCTGGCGTGCCTTCTTGATAGCCTGCGCTACTTTGCGCTGGTATTTCAGAGAGTTACCGGTAATACGACGTGGCAACATACGGCCCTGTTCGTTAAGGAATTTTTTCAAGAATTCGCCATCTTTGTAATCGATGTAGCGGATACCCATTTTCTTAAAACGACAGTATTTTTTCTGGCGCTTTTCTACACGGGTTGATGTCAAAAACTTTATTTCGTTTTGCTTAGCCATTTTTTTCAGGGATTAATTTTGAGAAACAGTTTCTTCTGCGTTTTTGTTACGCTTTCTGCCATTGTAAATTACTGCATACTTGTCTAGACGAGTAACCATGTGACGCATGATGGTTTCATCACGGTTCATCTGTATTTCCATCTTAGCATTAAGATCTGCAGGCGCTTTGTACTCCAATACATAATAAAGACCTGTAGTCTTCTTAGCAATTGGATAAGCCAGTGAACGAAGACCCCATGGGTGCTGTTGTCCGATTTCACCGCCGTTAGCAGTGATGAAGTCTGTGAATTTCTTCTGAGCGATTTTGTAATCTTCTTCCGATAGCACCGGAGTGTAGATAACCATCAGCTCGTAATCCTGAAGGTGTTTTTCTGTTGCCATAATATTGTTTAGTTAAAAAATACCAATCTCCCGGCAGCAATTTTGGATATTCTGTACCAGAATAGCCGGGAAAATTTGGGATTGCAAAGGTAAAAAAATATTTATTCAAAACAAAAAATACTTATGGGAGAAATATTTGCCTTGAAAATACGTTAGTATATAGAGGAAAACTTAACATTCACTAAAGCAATGAATAGCAACAATCTTATTACATTTGAATTGACTTTATGAAGTTACCCAAAAGTAAAGATTATTTTTTGATTACATTATCATTATTGAATCCTTACACTAAAACATCTTTATCATGGGACATGACAATAACAGGAGTGCCGAGCAGAAAGCAGCAACTCCAATTCTGCACAAATTATGGAATAAGATTGTTTCATTTTTTGAACCTGAGGAAGTAGAAGTTACTTTTCAGGAAGATAAAGGGAAAGTGGTCAGCTACACCTATAAAGTAGTTGACGAAAAGCAAGTAGCTTAAGTGATACTTGTAGAATTCCATTTCCAACATAACTCAGCTCAAAATACGATTCGAAAAACGAATTGAATCAAAAAAGCCTGTCCGCAAAAACGAACAGGCTTTTCTGTTATTTTAAGTTATCATTTTCTAATTACATATACTTCACCTCATCCGGAAGGTTGTAAAAAGTAGGATGGCGATATATCTTATCATTTGCAGGCTCATACATTGACTCGCTTTGTGCTGGGTCTGATGCATGAATATTTTTGCTTTCAACAACCCAGATACTTACACCTTCCTGACGACGGGTGTATACATCACGGGCGTTTTCTATAGCCATTTCCACATCAGCAGCATGTAGACTACCGGCATGTTTATGGTCAAGACCTGCCTTACTGCGAATAAATACTTCCCACAAAGGCCATTCTGTTTTGTTTTGTTTATTATCCTGGGTCATTATAAATGCTTTATTTTTTTAGAAAGTAATTAGGCTGCTTTTGTATTTGCATTTGCTGCCTTGCGCGCTTTTCTCTTTTCTGCATGAGCAGTTGCGGCATCGCGAACCCACTGTCCTTTTTCCCATGCACTTTTACGTGCTTCAAGACGCTGCTTGTTACATGGTCCATTGCCTTTAACTACATTTTTGAATTCATCCCAATTGATAACGCCAAAATCATAATGTCCACGCTCTTCGTTCCACTTGATATCCTTATCAGGAATTTGCAACCCTAATACCTTAGCTTGTTCCACGGTTACATCAACAAATTTCTGACGAAGTTCATCGTTTGTAAAACGTTTTATGCGCCATCTAACACTACTTTCTGTGTTTGGGCTTTCCGCATCCGGAGGACCGAACATCATTAATGAAGGCCACCACCAACGATTAAATGCATCTTGCGCCATTTTGTGCTGCACTTCACTGCCTTTTGCCAGAGTAAGCATAATCTCAAAACCCTGACGCTGATGAAAGCTTTCCTCTTTACAAACACGCACCATTGCACGAGCATAAGGGCCATAAGATGTGCGACAAAGTGGCACTTGGTTCATGATAGCAGCACCATCAACCAACCAACCAATAGCACCCATATCTGCCCATGTAAGAGTAGGGTAATTGAATATTGAAGAGTATTTTGCCTTTCCTGAATGTAACTGTGCATACATTTCATCTCGACTTATCCCTAATGTTTCTGCAGCACTGTATAGATACAAACCATGACCTGCCTCATCTTGTACCTTAGCCATCAATACTGCTTTGCGACGTAGACTAGGCGCACGACTTATCCAGTTGCCTTCCGGTAACATTCCCACTATCTCGCTATGTGCATGTTGAGATATCTGGCGAATCAACGTTTTACGGTAGTCATCCGGCATCCAGTCTTTAGGCTCGATAGTAATATCACTATCGATTTTATCATCAAAATGCTGTTGAAATGAATAAACGGTCATAGAACATGATGTTTTATAAACACAAATGTAACGATAATCAGGTAAACGGGTAATTGATAATATCGGGCATAGCATAGTTCTTTACTATAGTTTGGCGTAATGCTACAAAAATGCCCGGCAACTTGCGATTGCCGGGCAGATGAGTTTATGACTGAATATTTAATGCTATTTGATGACGCCCAAATCTTTACCTACTCGAATGAATGCATCAATTGCAGTATCCAGATGATGACGTTCATGACCTGCAGAGATCTGCACACGAATACGTGCTAATCCCTTAGGCACAACAGGATAGAAGAACCCTACAACATAAATTCCTTCCTCCAGCATACGTGCAGCAAACTTCTGTGCTACCACTGCATCGTACAACATTAGTGGCGAAATTGGGTGTGTACCCGGTTTGATATCGAAACCCGCATCTGTCATACGCTTACGGAAATAAAGTGTATTCGCTTCCAGTTTGTCACGTAATTCAGTTGTCTCGCTGAGCATATCAAGCACAGCAATAGATGCTCCAACGATAGATGGCGCCAATGAATTAGAGAATAAATACGGACGACTACGCTGACGCAACATATCGATCACTTCTTTCTTACCACTTGTAAAACCACCTGATGCACCACCTAATGCCTTACCCAATGTACCAGTAATAATATCTATACGGCCCATAACACCGCATAGTTCATGCACACCACGACCTGTAGCACCCATGAAACCAGATGAATGGCTTTCATCTATCATCACCAATGCATCATACTTATCTGCCAAATCGCAGATTTTATCGAGTTGAGCGATAGTACCATCCATAGAAAATACAGAATCTGTAACGATAAGACGAGTACGTGCATCCATATTAGCTTGTAGCTGAGCTTCTAAATCAGCCATATCGTTATGCTTGTATCTGCCTCGGCGTGCTTTACACAAACGAACACCATCTATGATAGACGCATGATTCAATTCATCAGATATAATTGCATCCTGCTCACCTAATAGTGGCTCAAACACACCCCCATTTGCATCAAAACAAGCTACGTAGAGTATTGTATCTTCTGTACCCAAAAACTTAGCAAGTTTCAACTCTAGTTCCCTGTGTATATCCTGTGTGCCACAGATAAAACGCACAGAACTCATACCATAACCACGATGGTCTATAGCTTTATGAGTGGCTTCAATCACCTTTGGGTGAGAAGAAAGACCCAGATAGTTATTAGCGCAAAAGTTGAGTACTTTCTTACCATTAACAATAATTTCAGCGCCTTGTTCAGACTCTATGATACGCTCTTTCTTAAAAAGACCTGCATCTTCAATTTCCTGCAATTCTGTTTGCAAGCGTGTATAAAATGAAGCACTTGACATTGTTATCTATATTTTTTGAGCAAAGTAAATAAAATAGTTGTTAGTAGCCTACCCTACTACATCTTTAATCCCTGGTAGTATGCATTATCAATATTTTTAAACCCTAATGTCATTGCCTGCTCTACATCTTTCCTTGCGCGGGCTTTATCACCTTTCATATTATAGCAAATAGAACGAGCATAATAAATTTCTCCCATCTTAGGCTCTTTTTGCAGTGCCATATTAAAATCATTGAATGCTTCATCACATCGGTTCATGCGCTGCAGTGCTCTGGCTCGGTTCAAATATGACTGGAACATATCCGGGTTTTGAGCAATAGCCACACCATACTCCTTTATCGCAGCATCTTTCTTGCCGGTCATATCCAGGAAGTTGGCATAATTACTATGCGCCTCAGGATTATATGGTTTCAATGTCAGTGTTTTATTGTAGCAGAACATTGCTGAGTCGGTAAAGAAATTGAGCTGTGCAGCATTTTCTTTAGGTGTGAGGCTATAGCTTATGCTGTAAATAACTGACAAACCTAAGTAAGCATTAGCAGCCATGTCAGATGAGTCGATCTTCAATGACTTGTAATAATATTTTTTAGCTTCATCTAGCTGATTATTTGCTCGCATGAGCTCTCCCAACGAAATGTAAGGGTTTACAAACGACGGTTGCAGCTGAATTGCTTTATTCAACAAATAATATGAAGAGTCATAGTATATCTTTCGTTCAGCAGGATCTACAGAACTATTGAATTTATTAAAGTAAAAGAAACCCAGATTATTATATCCATTAGGTGCTCTTACCGGCTCTACTTCTATTTCATCTCTCCATAAACTCATGCCGTCATACCACACCTGACAACGCTCATAGCTCATATACCCCAATACCAACACATAAACAGAAACACCCGCTAATACGGCTTTTCCAATCTGTGCAGCTTTTTCTGATTCAAGTAACGCAGAAACTCCCCAACCCATGATAAAGAACAATCCTATGTAAGGTATATAAGTATACCTATCTGCTATTATAGCACCACCAACAGGTATGAACTGCAACAACAATGCGATATTAACCAAGAAGAACATAACGCCGAATACAACCGCTTTATTCTTTCTGTAACGAATCCAAACAAATACCAACAATGCAATTGTAAGCAATGGGTATATATAATACACAGGAGCCATTGCTCCGTTTTCTTTTAGTGGATATGGATAAAAACACAACAGCTTAACCGGAACGACTGCCTTCCACAAATAAGTAATTAAAGCATAACCACCTAACCCAATTCGTTCCAAAATATTGTACGTCTCACCTTGTGTACCTAATGCTTTGAAAACCTGTTGGTCTTGAACAGATTTAATACCCGCAGCAACTGACATAGCAAATAATGGTATCTTCTCTATCAAAACTGCATAGTTGACATTGTTGAAACTCATCAGTGGTTGACCTGCATCGTTTTTAGCAGACAACCAGATACGATCTTTAAAATAATCGATTAATAGAAGTGTTACCGGTAAAACAACTGCTACTGGCTTAGATAATAACGAGCATGAATACAAAACGAATACCCCTGCATACCATATCCATTTCTTACTGTCGCCCTTTATATAAAAAAGATACGTAATTGCAGATGCCATGTAGAAAAAACCATAGACCACATCTTTTCTACCGGCCACCCATGCTACAGATTCTATATGCATAGGGTGAAGACCAAACAACACCGCAGTAATGATTGCAACAATCATTCTGCGACTGAACAACCATATAAAGCAATATACCAATACTGTCGTAGCTAAATGAAACAATAAGCTTACCAGATGATACCTGTAAGGTTCAAGGTTCACACTATTATAATCAAATGCATACGTAAGAATAGTGAGCGGATGGTAGTTACCCATCACCGCATTTTTAGGTGAGAATATGTTCTTAATATTCTCAAACGAAATGTCTTTTATTATTGGATTATTGATCACATAGCCCGGGTCATCCCAATTGGTGAACTGATTAAGTAAAGAGACCTTCAGAAATAATACTACCAACAATACCACACCGGCAATTGCAAGTAAATGCTTTTGCACATCAGACATACCAGATGATTTCACCGGTGCTTTTGCCTGTATATGAGGTGCAGGTCTATTATTTCTGTTTATGTCAACTTGTTTACTAATCTTTTTGGCCATGCAACTTAAAAATTACGCCTACTTTAAAAATAGACGAACATGATAAAAGTTATTTATGAGCAACAATCTCTGCACCTTTCAGTATTGGTACTATCGGATGTAAATCAGGTGTAACACAATACTTCATATCATCAACTAATCCAAACCCGGACAAACGTCTATAGTGCGAGCTGTCTTTTAAAAACTCAAGTAAATTATTGCCGGTCGATAGTTCATATAGCATTTTTGTAGCTCTGGCACTATCACAATTAATATCGAATTCATACCCTATCTTACTTACAACAGCACCGGCAAAAAGAGAATCTTCCATATTGAATCTATCCTTCCATGAAGAACAGCCCAATAAAACATTCTTTCCCTGACTAATCAGATAGTCGCAAATAGCCTGCAGATTAAGGAACGAGCCAATAACAATTGCAGCAGCCCCCTGCACCATGTGCAGCAACCGTGTGCCATTTGTTGTAGTTAAGACCAATACTTTATCTTG
>CANGMZ010000038.1 GCA_947454715.1 Chitinophagaceae bacterium | reverse complement strand
TGATCAACAGTAGTTTTAGATACCTGAGCAGGATTTGTGGTTGATTTTTTAGCTGACTTCACATCACAAATGCTGTATCTATTATCAGTTATGTGCTTTACACTTTTATCCCCTACTGACGCAATTCCTGCATTCATATTACCTGCATAGTTATTATGCGCATTATTCTTGTTGACAATGCGTTTGTTTTGCCTCAATGCAACAGTAGTTTTAGCGATTGGGAGCACGGGAGAGGAGAACGTGTGAGGGGCAGGTTCGTTACTTACCGAGTTCGACTTTCTGCCAAATGTCACATTATCTTCTTCTGCCTCATCAGCAACTGCATAATGAGGAGCAGTTTGTTCCTGTGTATTTTCTGCAACAACAATATTGTTATGCGTCTTATTATTGACCATATAACGTATTGCATTACTCTTTGCATCAGATATGCCTTGACCATTGTTACCTATAGGCTCTGTGTTCGCCATGGCAACTGCGCTGTTATCCAATATATTCTTATTGACTACTCTATCTTTCTTAGTTATTTGCGAAGTACTGTTTGATTGATTTGTTGTGTTTGTTTGTGTAAAAGATGACTCGTTGTTATTGTTATGTTTATGCTTTTTATGAAATTTATTATGTGCTACACTATTGTCTACAGCCGATGTGTTGCTGTTAACATTAGTTTTTAAACTAGAAGACACCTGCGTTTGCTGCACACTTGCTGTGGCAGTAACTTCAGCACCATCAACAGACGGCGTTGAAGTTCCGGTAATTTTCCATGCGAGCAGTGACCCAAAAAGACACACACACAACACCCCTATCATCCACCAACCCCATGCAAAGGGTCTTCTTTTCCGGTCATTGTCTAATCTTCTTTCGAGCGCATCCCACACATCGGGAGGCGGTGCCTCGGTATACCTACCTAGGCTCTCTTTAAAAAGATCATCAATATTGTTAAAATCGCTTTTCATCTCCGTTCTATTGCTTCATTAATAAATTAATCTTTTCTTTCAATCTTCTTCTGGCATCATTCAGATACCATCTACTGTTGTTTTCTGATATATTAAGTAAGACTGCTATTTCTTTATGTGGGTAATTCTCAAACACAAACAAGTTAAATACCCCTAGTTGCGCCTCAGGCAAGGTATGTACAACTTGCAACAACTCCTTATAAGATAGATTTCCCAACGAGCCACTATCTGTAAAGCCATCTTCCGGCTGAACTTCTTTGTGCTGCTGATCATGATTAATGCTTTTCCTCAGATGATCGGTGACCGTGTTTACAACAATTCGCCTTATCCACCCTTCAAAGGCACCTTGAAAAGAATACTGATCTAGTTTTGTGAATATTTTATAAAAAGCATCATTAAGAATCTCTTTTGCACCATCCTCATTACCATACATATACCTTTTAATGATACCGTATGCTGCAGGCGCATATTTATCGTACATTTTTTTTTGTGCGCTTCTCGACTGAGCAATACATTCCCCTACCAAAAGATAAAGCTCATCATGCTCTGATGCGCTTCTTTCTGATGCTTGTAACGGAATATTGATATGTAGCGGCTCAGTCAATTTGCTATAAATTTATTACACAATACACCCTTAGGTTATATCCTTATTTATAATGACGTAGTTTGAACTCCTTATGTTAGGAATCAAAGAATATTTTTCTAAGTTACTAACAATTGCCATTAAGACCACGTCAAATAGAATGAAGAATTGTATGATTTCCTGTTTTTATAACTAACAGTTAATAATATAGTTGTTGGTTATATATATTAATACCATAGTGACATTAAGAACATTGATTTAGATAAATTTGCTTAAAATCATCTATCATAAAAGTGCATAACCTATGAAAAAAGCTTCTTTACTTATTCTTTCTCTTTGCTTTGTAATTGTAGGCAATGCACAAGTCACCACCTTGTCTGAGAACTTCAATATTTCTTGTGCTACAGTTGGGCCCAACTATCCATTATATTGGTCAGAGTGGCATTCTCCATACCCAAGTGCGCTAGCATGGGGGTGTACTCCATTAGGCGGACGAGATGGCACGCCGGGGATACAATGCAACAGCTATATCAGTGGTGTTCACTACCAGGACACTGCCTGGTTGTTTACGCCTCAACTAAATCTGGCTGCATACACAGATAGTGTATACTTGCGCTTTGACTCCCGATACGATATCAGTGGAGCCAAAATGGCTGTACTCGTCAATAACCATCATGTTTATGGAGGGCCACCCGATAGTGTTGGTGTTCCTTCTACATGGACAGATGTTTCCAACAGACTAACTCCGGTAATAGGTCCCGGAGATTCAGTGGGTTGGGTAACACACTATGTCAACATCACACAATACAAGAACAGCCCTTTGTATGTGGCTTTCAGATACTCATCTTCAATTACAGTAGGTGGCTCATGGACTATTGACAATGTAATGACCACCCCTTGGGGGCTGGCAGTTGACCAACCAAATAGACAAACAGTAGATTTAACAATTTTGGGAAATAGTACCACTAATACAATTGATTTTTCTTGTACGCTCCTTCAAACAGGCAACTATCAGGTAGAACTCTATGACAACCTGGGCAGAATAGCCTACAAAGGCAGTATTTACACTCGGGCTGGTGCAGAAAACCATAGCTTAAAAAATTTGAGTCTTCATGCAGGCATGTATCTACTCAAAGTGGGTAATGATCAGTCTTATGGCATTATCAAAACCATTGTAGAATAAAATATATAATTTACAATATAATCGACAGACCACCTTTATGGTGGTCTTTTTTTTGTTAACAAGCAGAAGAAACAAAGTATAGTTATCTTCAATGAAAGCATTTTTTCATCATTCGCTTTTTAGTTTTGAAATTAATATACCTTTACAGCCCGATAAATGGCTGTATTCCAAGACATACATAATCTGCCGCAATTTAAAAACGCTGTACTTACAGTTGGCACCTTCGATGGAGTTCACTCCGGTCATCGTGTTATTTTAAAAGAAGTTGTAGAACATGCCCATAAAGTAAACGGAGAAAGTGTATTGATCACCTTCGATCCGCACCCCAGAAAATTACTTTTCCCGGACCAACCACTTGGTATCATTACCCCTCTGGAAACGAAACAACAATTGCTTCATGAAGCTGGTATATCGCACATAATTGTAGTACCATTCACTCAAGAATTTGCGCACCTCTCTGCAAGAGAATATGTTGAAAATTTTTTGGTAGGTCTGTTTCGTCCGCATAGTATCGTTTTGGGCTACGACCACCATTTCGGGCACGATAGATTGGGCAATATTGACATGCTTAAAGAGTACGCGCCAACCTACAATTATGAATTAATAGAGATACCGGCGCAATTAATTGAAGCAGCAGCAGTAAGCTCAACACGAATTCGCAAAGCAATAAATGAAGGTAAAGTAAATGATGCCTCACAAATGCTGGGGCGCAACTACTCTATAAAAGGCACTGTAGTGCATGGCAACAAACTTGGCAGAACTATTGGCTACCCTACTGCCAATATGCAACCCAATGATGCCGAGCAGATAATACCTGCAATAGGTGTGTATGCAATACAAGCGATACACAATGACACTCGTTATGATGCTATGATGAGCATAGGCTTCAACCCAACTGTCACTGACAAAAAAGAACTTCGCATTGAAGCCAATCTCTTTGACTTTGATAAAGATATCTATGGCGATGAGTTGGAGATTATTTTCATAAAAAGACTCCGTAACGAACAGAAATTTGCTTCACTTGATGCACTCATCACCCAATTGCATCAAGATAAGGAAGATACGCTTGCTGTTTTGTCAGCTATTTAAAGATCTTATTGCACTCGTTACTAATCATTTTCAAACTTTTATTGTTACTATACGACCATTCATTTCGTATAATATTTTACCTTTCGGGTGCAATACCAAATGCATGC
Source organism: Chitinophagaceae bacterium (assembly GCA_947454715.1). Classification (GTDB taxonomy): domain Bacteria; phylum Bacteroidota; class Bacteroidia; order Chitinophagales; family Chitinophagaceae; genus Flavipsychrobacter. Next base: position 22,855 of record CANGMZ010000038.1, on the reverse strand, counting down.
TACAAGTATGGTCAACAGTAAACGTCAGCTAATAGATGAACAAACTTCTCCATTGCACCGCATTATGTGGGTATATAATGCCGAAGAACCTGACAAACGTGCATTTGAGAATAATATATGTGCTTTCCATATTGGTGATGGTTACCTGCTGAGTGTAGCACACAACCTGCGTATGCCTGCAGGCTATTTCAAATCAATTGACGAAGAAACTTATCAGAAAGAGTTGCTGTATAAACTGGATGGCTCTCAAAAATTATTTTTTGACGAGCACTACTTTACCAATGATTATACACATAAAATGTACCTCAACAATGTAGATACAAATGCACTGCAAAACATTGTAAATATTCTGAAGCAAAAACGCTTTGATACACGCTGGGAAACACTTGCCAAGAAAAACATCTGCAATCCATATCTTGTATTACAGTTTCATGATAACAGCTTTTATAAGGACGAAAATTTCCTGCAATACTTTCAACCACATCAGGTTGTTTATGAACCGGATGTAAAAAGACACACCTTTCTACTGCAGGTTGAATTGGTAGAAGCATTTTATAGTGCTGATATTGCCTTATATAAAATCATCAACACACCTGCAGAGGTTATATCTAAGATACCTAACATCGATATCAATTGCGACTTTATTGAAGATGACCCGCAAAGTTTGCACTGCCTGCAAAGTTCTCCCAACAGCTCTGCCGGAAGACTACTTAACGATGCTAAACTGGAAGGTATTTTAGACCATTTCGGCTTGTTTAATGACGAGTTTGGCGGGAATTATATTCTAGAGGGGTATCGGTATTTGGTAAAGGGTTATTTCAGATTTGGATCATCAGGTGCGCCATATATTGTTTATGATGCAATAAGAGGTCGTTATGTGGCCAATGCCATACAAAGCGAAGCAAGTGGTATTCAACTATCTATAAAGAACGATAAGGAAGGAAACTTTCAGTATATAAATGCAATAGCTTCTCCTTTATACTTAATAAAAGAGAAGCTACGTGCACTAAAGATTAGTGATATATCAGGATTTGAATACGTCTTTTAATATAGCCGCGAGTCTGATACCGCCTATAACTATATCTTGCTCAATTATTTTTTTGTTGCGAGCAATATATGCATCATCAATGTTGTCGTCTTTAACATCATAAACACCTTTTAACTGAGAGCGCGGTTGACGCATCCAGTTCTCAACATTTATAACAGACAGATTCGCAATATCTTCTTTGTCGAATGTTTTCAACAATTTAGCGCAATCGTTGTAATTAATATTTTCACTTTCAATGATCTCTGAATCCCAAACCCTGTGCAGGTTTGTAGAATGTCCCTTGTATTTTACATTTACTGCATTACCACCTTTATCATTACCATAACCAACATGCAATGGCTGATGCAAATCGCCTGTAAGGTGAAAAATGATCAGGATGTCTTTTTTAATATCCTCATCGCTCATTTTATCCTTGTGTTTCAGTTCCTCAATAACACGTGTTAATTGATTTACCACATTCTCCTCTCTTGTATTTTCATAAGTTTTACCTGCGTCTACATTTACATAATGCCATTGCTTCATGTAGTCGTTTCTGTGGTCATTTTTTATTTCATCCATCCAGTTGGCTGCCTGTTCTATGGTCATGCTACCCAGATACTTATGTACGGCTGCCTTAGTTGGTTCATCGAGCAAGGAAAAGGCTACTTCCGCAACCAATCCATGACCTATTTTACCCCAAGCAAACGACCTTGCAGGTTGCAAAGCGGAAATAAATATGACTAATGCTAATAATTTCTTTCTCATAGAAAGCGAAGGTATTTTAATTTGAGATAAAAATACAGAATGATACAGTTATATAAATGTTACAGATACAACAGTTTTTATGAAATCAACCGCCTGGGAAATTTGCCCCTGTAACAAAGGCTTGATTTTATTAGCTTTGCTGCAAGATGAAAATATTAATGGTATGCCTTGGCAATATATGCCGCTCACCAATAGCGGAAGGCGTATTAAAACACAAAGTAAAAGAACAGGGTCTGAACTGGGTAGTTGAATCTGCAGGTACAGAGTCGCTGCATGTGGGTGAAGCACCTCATAAGTACTCTCAAAAAGTATGTATGCAACATGGCATAGATATATCGGATCAACGTGCCAGAAAGTTTCTTGCAGCTGACCTCACCCAATATGACAAGGTCTATGCTTTTGCCGGCGATGTATTCAGAGAGATTCAAATAATTGCTGGTAGAAATGCAGATATAAGTAATGTTGATTTTTTCCTTAATGAACTGCACCCCGGCAAAAATGAATCAGTTCCTGACCCTTGGTATGGCAATGAAGACGGTTATACCACTGTATATGAGCTGATTAATACCACATGTAATGCTATAATAGACAAATACAAAAAATAGAACAATGTCAAAACCATCAATACCACAAGGCACTCGTGATTTTTCACCTGTTGTTGTGCGTAAACGTCAATATATATTTAATACCCTTCGCTCCATATTCGAACTATATGGTTTTCAGCCATTAGAGACCCCTGCTATGGAAAACCTCACCACCCTCACCGGTAAATATGGGGAAGAAGGTGACAGACTGATATTTAAGATACTCAATAATGGACTACACGAGAAAAATGAAGCCGGAAAGGAAAAACTGAATACAGAGTGGAATAAAGTGCTGAGCAAAGCATATTCCTCACCTGAAGTTACAGAACGTGCACTGCGTTATGACCTTACCATTCCTTTTGCCCGCTATGTGGTCATGAACCAAAATGATATAGCATTCCCATTTAAAAGGTATCAGATGCAACCGGTATGGCGCGCAGACAGACCACAAAAGGGACGTTATCGTGAATTTTGGCAGTGTGATGCAGATGTAGTGGGTAGCACATCTCTTATCAATGAAGCAGAATTACTCTGTATCTATCAAGCTGCATTCATGCAGTTACAAGTACCTGTAAAAATCAAGATCAATAGCAGAAAGCTACTTGCTGCTATTGCTGAGTTGTGTGGCACACCGGAAAAGATGATTGATATTACCGTTGCGCTCGACAAGTTAGATAAAATAGGATGGGACGGTGTTACAAAAGAATTGAGAGAAAGAGGCATCGACGATGATGGCATCAACAAGATTGAAAAAGTAATCAATGTAACAGGAGATAATGATGCCAGACTTGCAGCACTTAGCGAAATAATGAAAGATTGCGCTATCGGCTTGGAAGGTATTAAAGAATTGAGAACATCACTTTGTTACTATGATGGACTGTCTGACAAAAGTTGGAACGGCATCATAGAAGTAGATATCAGCCTGGCGCGTGGTCTTAATTATTACACAGGCGTAATAGTAGAGGTAGTATGCGAGAGTGACAAGGTGAAAATGGGCAGTATAGGCGGTGGCGGACGTTATGACGACCTTACAGGTTTATTTGGACTGAAAGGATTATCGGGAGTGGGCATATCATTTGGTATTGACCGTATATACGATGTTATGGAAGAACTTTGCGTATTCCCGGAGCAACTCGCTTCAGGTGCGAAAGTTATTCTGCTAAACTTTGGTGGCGATAATGAACAATATGCAATCAGTGTATTAAAGCAGCTCAGAACAGCCGGTATTTCTGCAGAACTATACCCAGATGCTGCAAAATTTGATAAGCAAATGAAGTATGCCAACAAACGCAATATGGCTTATGTTATATTACCCGGAGACGAAGAAAGAGAGAAAGGAATGGTGAGCTTGAAGAATTTCTTAACCGGCGAACAGAAAATGATGATGCTGAATGAATGTATTGGTTTGCTAAGTGCATAGTACGTCTTCATAAACGAAATAAAAGAGCAGGAATGAGATATACTTATTCCTGCTCTTTTATATTAATGATCAACAACTATTCAATTGATTAGTTATTGTTACAATGTTTAAAATATTGACAACCGCAACACGGTGAAGAAGTACTAGCTACCTCGTGTATACCAATACTGACCACCACCTCTGTTACTGTGTGCATTGAATCTATGTCTGCGCCAAGGTGTTCTGCGAGCAGATACACAACTTGCTAAAAAAGAAAAAATCATCAGCAACGCAATTACTTGTACAATTCTATACTTCATAGGCTTCAAAATTAATCAAATAATTTATTTTTCCTACTGTCTTTACAAGAGATAAGTGAATGATTTTAGCAGAACAGGCTACCCTAAAAATGACAAAACCCTGATAATTTTATCAAGGTTGAATTGCCACTAATAAGGTGTTTCGAACAGATAAGGTCGGAACAGGGTTAGATCATAGCCGGAGTACATTTTTCATCATAGTAACAGTACGTTAGAGGGGCTGATAATTAAACCGTAATTATGATGCAATTTACCAGTGTAATAAAAGCTGTTGGAAAAAAAATGACGAAATGCACGATTTTGGTCCTGAATTGCATGATTTGCCCGACGAAGACTAGTTAACGACTAGTTATATTAGGAGTATTTATCTGAAATTTTCGCTGTATTACGCGCTAATGGCAGATTACAGCCAACAAGCACGCTATGAAAATATTAAACCCCGATAGCATACCGGGGCTTAATGTGGTTGTAATTAATCAATTCAGAACAGGATAGGGATTATTACATCTTTCAATAACAATCGTTAGTGTAAAGTAAGTAGTATCTGCCCCTGTTTTTTGAAAAACTTGACGAAATGCAGTATTTGATGCCCGAATAGCATGTTTGAGCACCCCAATGAACATGGCAAAATTTCAAATAAACATATTATCTAATGAGTCAAAGTCAGAAATACTAACCACGAATTAATGTACACAAACAGTATTATCGGCATGATTAAAACACGTATACCAACCTCAAATTAAAGAGGTTATTGAATTGTCCCTGATTCCCATAACTATAACCGATTGGGATTCGGTCAGTAGGCCTGATAGAGGTCAATGAATATTGATAACGAATATTTGCCAAAAGGTTTTTATAGATCTTTCGGGTTAAACCCATTGTAAAGTCTATGTCTGTGGTATTAAAACGATTAGCTACCGGATCTATGGTTGTCGGTTGATCAGAAATCACATATTCATCTGAATTGATAAGATAAGCAAATGATGCCCCCAATTCATAATCATATTTCCCCTGTGTGTAATGAAAAATTAAAGGTACTTCTACATAATTTACATCCATATAGTACTTCCATATATAGGTACCCATACTTGGAGACTCAGTAACTGTTACCGCCCTACTCCCCTTTCGGGAATAGATTAATTCCATGCTCATACCAACAGACGGGGTAAAATGAATAAATACCTGCGCTCCTGCATTGAGGCCTACTTTATGGTAGCCACTATAAGAGTCCCCATCCACCTGTGAAAAATTAAGCCCCAAAAGCAATGCACCGGTAAATTTCTTAACATCCTCACCCTCTTTGGCAAAGATATTTGTCTGTGCCAACACCGGACTACACATACCAGACAATAAGAGAATTGCGAACCACTTTTTCATTACCTGATATTGACCATTAATATTTTGTAAAGTTACAACACGGCTACTTATTGATTATTGTTTTATAACAAGGTAATAGCAGGTAGCATATTACATGATGGCACGATTATTAAAGTCATGTATAAAACCATCAACATGGAACCGAGAGAACTTAGCAGAAAATGGCCTGCCATAAAAAGAAAGATGATAGAATACCACCCTAATGCCAAGATAGAAGAAGTGAATTATGAAGAGGGGAAAGAAGAACATTTAATTAATTCCCTAATGGAAAAACTAAGAATGAACCGGGATGAGGTAAATAACACCCTCAATCTGATGTGCTGACAATATCAAAAATTAACTGATTATTATCCCTGGCATTTTGTCCGGGATATTAGTTTTAGGTAGCTGAAAAAGCGAACTACATTAGTTTAAGAATATTTTATACTTTAATTTTTACTTTAACGGTTTTTCGATGACTGTAAGCGTTTAACTTTGCGCCATATAAAATGGACTTTGAATTACAAGCGCAAGACAGCGCATCATCAGCCCGTGCAGGCAAAATAACTACCGCCCATGGCGAAATTGAAACGCCGATATTTATGCCGGTTGGCACTGTAGGCAGTGTTAAAGCGGTTACGCACGAACAATTAATGAAAGAGGTAAAAGCAGAGATCATACTCGGCAATACTTACCATTTATACTTGCGCCCGGGTACTGAAGTACTCAAGGCTGCCGGAGGATTGCATAAATTCAGCGGCTGGCCACGCCCAATACTCACTGACAGTGGTGGCTATCAGGTATTTTCACTGGCAGCAAACAGGAAAATAAAAGAAGAAGGTGTTGTGTTTCAATCACATATTGATGGTTCCCGCCACTTGTTTACTCCTGAAAATGTAATAGATACGGAGCGTGCAATAGGTGCAGATATCATCATGGCTTTTGATGAATGTCCGCCGTACCCTTCAGAATATACGTATGCCAAAAACTCTATGGAGCTCACCCACAGGTGGCTCACAAGGTGTGTAAAACACATGGCAGAAACTGACCCGCTATATGGCTACGAGCAAGCGTTATTCCCTATTGTGCAGGGCAGTACCTACAAAGATCTTAGAAAAATATCAGCCGAATTCATAGCATCAATGGAATGTGACGGTAATGCTATAGGCGGTTTGTCTGTAGGTGAGCCTGAAGAAATGATGTATGAGTTGTGCGCGCTTACCTGCGAGTATCTGCCTACTGATAAACCTCGCTACCTCATGGGTGTTGGTACGCCATGGAACATACTGGAAAACATATCGCTCGGTATTGATATGTTTGACTGTGTAATGCCTACCCGAAATGGAAGAAACGGGATGCTGTTTACCTCAAAAGGGGTCATCAACATAAGAAATAAAAAATGGGCTACAGATTTCAGTCCGGTTGATGATGGTATTGATTGCTATACTAGCAATTATTACAGCAAGGGCTACTTACGTCATCTGTTCATCGCCGGAGAAATCTTGGCTATGCAAATTGCCAGCATTCATAACCTCGCATTTTACCTTCATCTGGTAAAACAGGCCAGAGCACATATCATTGCCGGGGATTTCAATTCATGGAAAAATGAAATGATACCTTTACTAAAACAAAGACTTTAAGTCTTTGTTTTAGTGTTAGGAAACCATGTAATATTTGTCAACCAAATAATATCACTACTTTAGGATAAGAATAACCACTGCCGACAATATGATTAAAAAACTGGATTGGTATATTATAAAAAAGTTTTTAACTACTTTTTTCTTTGCCATAATGATATTGGTGGTGATTTCCTGCGTAATTGACTACTCTGAAAAAGTTGACAATATCGTTCAGAAGAAAGCACCGCTGATGGTCGTGCTAAACTATTATAAGAACTTTATACCCCATATCACTGCATTACTGTTTCACCTGTTCATATTTATTGCCACCATATTTTTTACCTCTAAGATGGCCTATAAATCTGAAATCATTGCTATATTATCATCGGGAGTTTCATTTCAACGGTTTTTAAGACCCTACTTTATAGGTGCTAGTTTTTTATGTATAATATCACTGGTAGCTAATCACTGGATTATCCCCTTAGCCAATAAACAACGAGTCGCATTTGAGGACAAATATATTAATGATGCTAATTATATTTATCCCGGAGAGAATGTGCATCTGGCATACTCCAAGAACGCCTATGTCTATATGAAAAGTTTCAACTTCTCTAATGGACGCGGCAATTCTTTTACTGCTGAGAAGGTAAATGGTACCATGCTCAGCGAAAAGTTGATGGCTGAAGAGATCAACTATGACAGCATTAAAAACACCTGGCACCTGCACAATGTAGTTATCCGTAAAAATGATACACTTAGCGAGAGCGTAACCAATGTACCTGAAATGACCATCAATTACCCCTTTAAACCTGCCGACCTGAATAAGAATGAAGCACTTAAAGAGGCACTTACCACACCTGAGCTCAATAAATTTATTGCAGTAGAATCACTTAGAGGACGCGAGAACCTAAGTATGTTCTATGTAGAGAAATATAGAAGAACATCACAACCATTTGCGGGTATCATTCTCACAATTATTGGTGCATGTATCGCTTGTAGAAAAATACGCGGTGGCAGTGGATTTCATATTGCATTAGGTATAGCCATTAGTGCTATCTATGTAATGTTCATGCAATTATCTACAACATTCTCTACAAAAGCATCATTAGATCCGCTTATATCTGTATGGATTCCTAATTTCGTTTTTGCCATTATCGCCTACTTACTTTACAGAAGACAAATTAAATAAGGTCTAACCAATACCTGTCACTAATTAAAAGCAGCATCCGTAAGTCCGGTATTGATAGCATATTTGAGATAGCTGATTTCTATAGTACCCTTTTGTGCTTTGGCTGTTTTATCTTTTACAGCAACGGTTGGTGTTTCGTTGTTGTAATCCATAGTCACACCCTTTGGTAATTTATAATCTTTTACATCCATGTAAATGGTCACTTTATCGGGTAATGCATAGGTAATATAATTACCGAACTCTAAATCCATAATCACAGTACCATCGTTTCTGGTAGTTGTTTCTGCACGCACTGCAAGTAGATTAGCCTCATCTATCCATACTTTGGTTAGGACAATATTGTTGTTATCATCTTCCGGAATCACCTTTACCAATCGCAGCTTCTTTCCTTTTACCATAACATTCCCAAGATCAATTACGGTTACAGCACCTGCAGGAATAAGATTACTTATCGTCAGGTTAATGTTCTTCTTAGGCAGCATTGACAAACCACCATGCCTTTCCAGACGCATCTTATTGGGACTTTTAAAATAAAGTGTACCACGAAGCTTTGGGATGCGCATAAAACTTACATCTATTTTCATATTCACATCAGCCGTGTAGTCCTTCACTGTCAGTATTTTGCTCCTGAGTGTGTAAAACAGCTTTGTTGCATCATCTGCTCTCGACACAGATACATTCAATGTTAGTATAACAATGAGTAATCCTATATACTTCCTCATGATTTAATATCTTTCTTGTTAAAATATAAAATAGTAGCAGTCAGAAAACCGACTGTGTATAATACCAATACTATTGCAGACCTACCTATTGCTGCATAAGGTACAGGGTCATCGAAAAAGCCCTTCCACCCTATCATGTGGGTAGTAAACAAGTATGGCTTTATCACTGTGAATAGCGGCAATTCCAGATTAGATAGTATGGTCAACACTACAACAATACCCATAGTAGCAATGATTGGCCCTATAGAGTTATCTGCATAAGCTGAGAGCAACAATGACATTGACGCTATAGTGGTCATAGCCAGAACAGCAAACGCAAATGCGAGTCCATACCGCCACATCACATCGCTCTGCAATATCATTACAAATGCATCACTCTTCAGGTTGATCATATCTCCCTTGCCAAATAACAACAACGAGAAAAACAAAGCAACTACTGCCAACCAAACTATTAAAATGACCGTGTATATAAAACTGCTGAGAAATTTCATCAGCACTATTTTGGCTCTGGATATTGGCTTGGTGAGCAATAAGCGGAGCGTTCCCAAATTGGCTTCACCGGCTAAAGAATCACCTGCTACGAGTGCCACAAGTAAAGGGATATGAATGAGCAGTGATTGTAAAATGATATACGTAATCAAATACCCATTAAGGATATTACCTTGTATATCGAACTGCTCATTGACACCCGACAATGCGAAATTGACAAATCCCTTACCATCTGTAAGCATTGCCAATTGTATTACAAAGGTGATAGCAGTAACGATACCAAAACTAATGTAGGTACGTGGGCGCTTAAATATTTTATATAGCTCTATTCGTAATAACTGTATCATCTGTAAGCGATAAAAAGTAGGTTTCTAATGAATGTTTAGACTTTATTTCAATAACATCAATACCGTTTGCCACCAACCACCGGTTGAGCTCCGGCGTATGATGCGGATTCATTTTAAAAACGAGTGTTGCCGGCTGAACAGATGAAAGATAGGCTTGCCATTGACTACCGGCTATTTTTGCACCAATAGTCGAATCGGGGTTGATATCTACCTCTACATACGTTTCATCGGGATTGAGTAATTCATTGACTTTTCCCTCTACCACTTTTTTACCTTTATGTATGATGATCATACTGGTTGCTATCTGCTCAATCTCATATAGCAAGTGAGAAGATATAAGAATTGTTTTGCCATGATCGCGACTCAGTGACAGAATCAATGACCGCATCTCAGCAATTCCTTGCGGGTCAAGTCCATTTGTTGGCTCATCAAGTATCAGTAAATCTGGCTTATGCACCAATGCGATAGCAATACCCAAGCGCTGCTTCATACCCTGTGAGTATGCTTTCACCTTGTCTTTTTCACGCCCCTTTAAGCCTACAATCTCCAACACCTCATGCAATCGGTCAGCCTTTATGCTGCTGTCGCTAAGCGTAGCAAACATTTTTAGATTATCCCAACCGGAGAGATACCCATACATATCTGGCCGCTCAATGATTGCGCCAATCTTGCTGAGTAAATGTCTTTGGCTATTATTAAATTCTTGACCGTTTATGAATATGCTACCACTGTCAGGGAAAATAAGTCCTAACAACATACGCATTGTAGTGCTTTTACCGGCACCGTTCTGCCCTAGAAAACCATAGATGTCTCCATGATTTATAGTAAAAGAAAGATCGCTTACCGCATGGAAATTTTTAAACGACTTCGATAAGCCACGCGTTTCTATTATTGGTTCCAATAACACGTTGATTTGAGCCTGCAAGTTAGTACTCTAATTGCGTTTACCAACAAAATAAAACCTATATATACCTTTCAAAATGTTAATATTGTTTAAATAATTTCAAAAAATACTAAACAAAATAAAATAACGGTCTATTAGCGTATAACATTCATCTGTTTTAACAACAAAAGCCCCCGGTAAGTTATACCGAAGGCTTTCAAAAATAAGGTAAAACAACAATCAATTAATCGTGTAAAGCCAGTATAGGTATGTGATTGAGTTTAGCTAATTGCTTGGTATGGCTTTGATGAAAAATATTGTACCATACGCCATGTTTATGTGGTATAACAATAAGAAAATCGAGATGATGCTCTTTTACGAAATGGGCTATACTATCAATAATGTGCGGGTCTTCAATACCATAATATTGAGGTGTCACCTCCTCCAGCATTTCATGTAGTATTGCCTCATTGTCGGCTTCCATGCTTTCGCTTTCAGCCTTACCTGTAGCCACATGTACAACATGAAGTTTAGCGGCAGTGTGCTTTACCAACCATTTAATAAAATTGATTTGCTTTGTTCCGCATAATGTTCTGTAGTCACAAGCAAAACCAACATTTCTTATTGGCTTGAAACCCACATTGGCAGGCACTATCAGCACAGGAACAGATAAACTAGTGAGTGAATTCAGTAATTCACTGTCCCACATCCATAGATTCTCATAATCACCTACTGCTCCCATTACCACTATTTCCGGGTTCACTTCATCTATCTGATCTCTTAATGACTCTATGAGACTACCTACAACTACCTTACCCGTGAACGTTAGTCCCGGATATTGCGCCTTCATTTTCTCTACATCATGATCCATACTATCCTGCATACTATCATACTCATCTTTTAATGATGACAATGCAACAGCATCGGAAGCATAACTTACCGGCATGGTATATACATGGAGTAACTGAACATTATACGGAATATCGCCCAACAGCTTGCAGGCATAAGCTATTGCATTGCGAGAAGATTCAGTAAAATCGTTTGTGATAATTATAGTAGGTTTCATAAAATAGCTTTTGTTATTTATTCAGTTTCTTGTTTTAAATTTTCTCTGAACCTGGTCAACACTTTCATACAATCAGCAATCAGCTCTGCCGGCATATCGCAACCAGCAAAAGCATGCATTTCGTGCAGCCACGGCTCTATTAGTTCTTTTAATTGTTTACCCTCTTCGGTAAGGTATATCATTTTGTTTCTGCGGTCATTATCATTTTCCTGACGATAAACCAGATTGCGCTTGGAAAGATTGTCGATAAGGTAGGTCATACTTGCCTTATCCTTCACGGTCATGTTTGCAAGCTCCTGTTGATTAACACCATCAGTAGTCCACAAACAACCTAATACCTGCAACATTTCAAATGTGAGGTCAATATTATTATGTCGAAGTTTTGCTTGAATATATTGTCGGAAAGCAATATTTACTTTGATGATTTCTTTAGTAAATGCTGCAATTATTTCATTCTTATCTTCACTCATATCTGGCAATTACAGAATAAAGTTAAATACTTAACTGTTATTTGCCAAACTATTTTATTTCTTCTCTCCCTCTATTATATCACTAAGTGTTTTGTTTTCCAACACACTTATAGTCGCATCTCTGGTTTCAATGAATACTTTGTTGATTTTGCAGTCATCCTCTTCACAGTCGCTGCATTTTTTATAGAAATACAAACTCACACATGGCAGCATAGATATAGGACCATCAACAATGCGAATAATCTTGGCCAGTGAAACTTTTTCAGGAGATTCGAGCAAGTAATACCCCCCACCCTTTCCTTTTTTACTTTCCAGAACACCCGCTTTTCTCAATTCCAGAAGTATACTCTCCAGGAATTTCAGCGGAATCTTTTTCTTATCTGATATTTCCTGAATTTGAATTGGACCTCCATTGAATCTTGCAGCAAGATATCCGGTAGCCTTGAGTGCATATTGGGCTTTTTTAGAAAGCATATTTGATAGTTTTCTTATTTATAGTATAGCTGTTACATGGTATTATTAGAGACAATGATACAAAATACAATGACAACCTGCTATATTTTCTATCTATAATCTTTCCACTATACCAATCTTTTGCATTTCAATTTACCAGCAGAAAAATGTTCTTTTTATTAATCTACATTTTATTAGTCTACTTATTTGATAGACTAATAAAAAACACTTACCTTTGAACTCTGAAATAGTTCAAAAACGAAGAACATGACAATAGTAGGCAAAACTTATCTGAGCTTAATGCTATCTGCATCTTACCATTGTTGTTGCACAACAATGATATCCTGCTGTTGTAGCCGTTAAGCTTTTGTGTTTTGATTTGTATACCAAAAGGCTTTACGCACACAGCGTAAAGCCTTTTTTGTTCTTAAAATTCTATATAACCGATACAATACCAATAAAAATGTACTATTCAGAAGAAAACAACAGATATGAACAGTTGACTAAGAAATTCCACTGTAAGTGCTGATAACCTAAACAAAGATGGCGTTCTGGCTATCTCAAAGATGCTTAATGAAATTGTAAAACTAAATGACCGGGCAATAAAAAAAGCGTATGGCGTTTTAGACTATGATAAAATACCAACGACACACTACGAATTTGACTTCCCGGAATATGCAGTTCTGGGAGATGTCATTGAAATTGAAACGTTGTTCACAATTACAAAGCATAACAAACTATTGATTGATACAGTAGTGCGCACCAAAACAGACATTAGTAAAACAATTGGAGAAGGTAGATTCATTTATCAACCCATTCTCACTGCAACAAACCCTAACAGACCCGCATTGGCATAATATTTTCCTTCACATAAAAACAAAATGCAACATGAATTTCGCATTAAGAAGCATCCCTATACGAACTGAGAAACCACGCCAAAGTGGCCTAACCATGATTATGGACAAAGGAATGGGATTAAGAGGAGTTAAGGATTTTTTATCGGTAGCATCAACTCATGCCGACATAGTAAAACTTGGGTTTGGAACAGCATTTGTCACTAATAATCTAACTGCAAAAATGGACATATACAGGGAATTTGATATTCCTGTGTACTTTGGAGGCACACTATTCGAAGCTTTTATCATCAGAGATCAGTTCCAAGACTACCTCAACTTAATCAAGGAATATAATTTGCAATATGCAGAAGTATCTGACGGATCGATCACCATTCCTCACGCAGAAAAATGCAAGTATATTGAAGAACTATCAAAGCATGTAACCGTCTTATCTGAAGTAGGCTCAAAAGATGCAGAACATATTATACCACCCTATAAATGGATAGAATTAATGCGTGCGGAATTGAATGCAGGCGCATCTTATGTAATTGCAGAAGCACGTGAAGCAGGGAATGTAGGTATATACAGAGGTACCGGAGAAGTGCGGGAAGGTTTGGTGCAGGAGATACTCACCCAAATAGCACCTGAGAAAATAATATGGGAAGCACCTCAAAAATCGCAGCAGCTCTATTTTCTTGAATTATTAGGTCAAAATGTAAATCTGGGAAATATCGCGCCATCTGAGCTAATCGCATTAGAAGCTATGCGCATAGGTCTTAGAGGTGATACCTTCCATTTATACCTCAACAAAATAGACCCAAAAACAAACTAGTACAGATTGATAAAATCTTTCACCTTAAAAAAAATAACAAATATGGCAATCAGACTTGGAGATATTGCTCCGGATTTTACAGCTAAAACATCGAATGGAAATATAAGTTTTCACGAATACCTTGGCAACAGTTGGGGCGTTTTGTTCTCACATCCTGCCGATTACACACCTGTTTGCACTACTGAATTGGGACGCACAGCGCAACTCAAAGATGAATTTAAACAACGAAATGTGAAAGTGTTGGCGGTAAGCGTTGACGCTCTGACGCATCATAAAGGCTGGATAGAGGATATTAATGAGACTCAATTCACCTATATCGATTTTCCGATAATAGCAGATGAAGACAGAATCGTTGCTACACTTTATGATATGATACACCCCAATGCATCTGCAACCACTACCGTTCGTTCCCTGTTTGTGATTTGCCCCGATAAAAAAGTGAGATTGACCATCACCTACCCTGCATCAACAGGTCGCAATTTTACTGAAGTATTACGTGTAATCGACTCCCTGCAATTAGCTGATAAATTTAGCGTGGCTACACCCGCAGATTGGAAACAAGGTGAAAACGTAATTGTGTCACTTGCCGTGAGTACAGAAGATGCTGAGAAAAAATTCCCGAAAGGGCTAAGAATTGTTAAGCCATACCTAAGATATACACCACAACCCGAATAAAATAAATACATAATGTATAATTAAAATATCCTGCAAGAAAACAACAATTGCAGGATATTTTTTGTGAATAAGTTCGTAATCTCCCCTCCAATGGGTGATGAACAACATTGCAGATTACGTATTACTTTTACGTCCGATAATTATATCAGCTATGCGCAAAACCATTTGGCTATTATTTGCCTTCTTTTCTATAGAATCAGCTACTGCTCAAAAGGGCAAACTGATAACACTTGACGATCTATATAAAAATGCTACTTTCAGAATAAAGGATGTTCCCGGCTTTAATGCCATGAAGGATGGCAAACACTATACCCAACTAGATGAAGAGAACAAACATCAATATATTCATGTCTATAACCTGGAAACAGGCAAACAAAGCAAAACATTATTTGATAACAGCACCCAATTATACAATGGTGCTGAGATTAAAGTAAGCGAATATACATTCAGCAAGGATGAACAAAAGTTGTTACTACTTAATGACAATGAGAATATTTACCGCCGTTCTATATTGCATCATGCGTATATCTATGATATAGCATCAGGTACTATGCAAATGCTGGATAAAGACAAAGTACTGCACCCTACATTCTCTCCCGATGGCACTAAGGTTGCTTTTGTAAAGAATAACAATCTGTATTACAAAAATCTGAAAACCAATGAATTAGTGCAGGTAACTACAGACGGGATTAAGAACAGTATAATTAACGGTAATTGTGACTGGGTATATGAAGAAGAGTTTTCTTTCACGCGCGCTTTTGAATGGAACAATGATGGACAATACCTTGCATGGTATCGTTTTGACGAAAGCCTTGTGCCTGAGTATACTATGGCTAAATACACCGGTCTCTACCCGGAACAATATACCTACAAATACCCTAAAGCTGGTGAACGCAACTCTGTGATACAAATCAAAATCTATAATCTGAATAACAAACAAACTGCCAATGTAGACCTTGGTAGCAATACCGATCAATACATTCCGCGTATAAAATGGACGGAACAATCTAAAAAGCTATGTGTTTATCGACTGAACAGACTTCAAAACAAGTTGGAGTTGTTATTGGCTAATGCTGCAACAGGAAACACTCAAGTGATATACAAGGAAAAAAACAAGTGCTATATTGCTATTAACGACGAAGTTACTTTCATACCTGATGGTCACACAATGATATTGGGTAGTGAGCGTGATGGATTTAATCACCTGTATAAATATAACTGGGATAATGAAAAAATGACACTCCTTACAGATGGTAATTATGACATCGAAGGACTTGTGGGTGTAGATATAGATCGAAAACTGGTATACTACACTGCAGCAGAAATTTCACCAATGCAACGAAACTTATATGTTGTAAACCTTGACGGTAGAGGTAAAAAATGCCTTACACCTGAAAAAGGAATGCACAACATAACACCTTGCGCCGGTTTCAACTTCTTCCTCGACAAGTATTCTAAACTTGATAAAGTGCCGGTATATCATCTGCGTAATGCCAAAGGACAGATCATTCGCACACTTGAAGACAACAAAGCACTTGCTGACAAAATGAAGGAATATGCTTTGGGGAATATCCGCTTTAAGAAATTCAAAGGAGCTGGAAATACCCTCAACGGTTGGATGATAACCCCACCTGACTTTGATGAGCACAAAAAATATCCTGTATTGATGTATCAATACAGCGGTCCGGCATCGCAGGAAGTTGCAGATAAATTTCCGGTGGGTAACTACTGGTGGCACCAGATGCTAGCCCAAAAAGGTTATATAATAATCTGCGTTGATGGCACCGGTACCGGCTACAGAGGGGAAGCATTCAGAAAAAAGACCTATCTCACGTTAGGCAAGTATGAAAGTGATGACCAGATTGCGGTTGCTAAAAACCTGGCTGAGCTACCTTATGTTGATACAAAACGTATAGGCATCTGGGGTTGGAGCTACGGAGGCTTCATGAGTAGCACTTGCATACTAAAAGGCAATGATGTATTTAAAACAGCAATTGCTGTAGCTCCTGTAACTAATTGGAGATATTACGACAACATCTATACAGAACGCTATATGCGCACACCACAAGAAAACGCAAGTGGTTATGATGAGAACTCACCGGAGAAAATGGCAGATAAACTGAAAGGTAAATTCCTGTATATTCATGGCACTGCCGATGACAATGTGCACTTTCAGAACTCAGTAATGTTTACAACCGCTTTAATCAAAGCCGACAAAGATTATGATAATGAGTACTATCCTGATAAGGCCCATGGTATATCTGGTGGCAATACAAGAAACCACTTATACAGAAGAATGACACAATTTATACTAGACAATCTATAATTCAAGTGCTCCAATATCCGTTTAAGGGAGCATAATAGACCTATCTTTGCAGGCTCGTTATTTTTACGAACTTAAGATTTCACAAAAAAGCATGCACCCTATCAAGGTAATAATGAAGCCTAAAAAACTCAATGTATATAATCTGCGGCCGGTGCGCTATGTGTTCAGAAAAGCACATAGCGTTGTCCTGCCCGGGGTGAATGGTGCTACATTGTTTCAGGTAAGCAAATTCTTCTTTCAGGAAATGAGAAAAGTGAGGCTTACCGAAAGAGCGGCAGCAGTTACTTATAATTTTATAATGGCGATGCCGCCAACATTTCTATTCTTATTCTCACTTGTACCCTATCTGCCACTAAAAAATGTGGAGCAAACCATACTCGCCACACTAAAACTGATCACACCTAATCAGAAAATATATGGCAGCGTAAGTGCTATTATAAGAGATTTTATGGGGAAACAACACCACGATGTACTGTCTTTCGGTCTGCTCATGGTATTATTTTTCTCATCTAATGGCATGATGGGGCTCATGAAAAGTTTCGACAAAAGTGAGGTACTTTACAAAAAACGAACCGGCCTGCAACGGCGATGGGTAGCCATAAAGCTAACTGTAATGCTGATATTGGGGGGAATACTCACACTTAGTGTATTGATCATTCAAAATAAGAGCCTGAATAAATTATTGCTCAAAGTGTTTCCGCACATGGTAGCAGTTAAGATATTGAGTTTCACAATTTTGATACTGGTTATATTCCTTACTTTCTGCTTTATTTATCGTTACGGTCCTTCGTTGAAACATAAACTGAAATTTATTACGGCAGGCTCCATATTTGCTACATTTGCATCTTTATTTGCCACATCCGTATTTTACTTTTTAGTAAATAACTTTTTGAATTACAATAAGGTATATGGGTCTATTGGTACGCTTATAGCTTTTATGGTTTTGGTATGGCTCAACACCGTAATCATACTTTTAGGCTACGAATTGAATATTAGTATTTTACTCGGTAAATTATCGCAGGATAATAATTATGAAGAAGAGGATTAGTTACCTGATAGCTTTGTGTATAGCAGCAACTGCTATATTCAGTGCCTGCAACAATGAGAATAAGGTACCCGAAAATGTAACCTTCACAGAGCATGTAGCACCTATACTTTATAATAATTGTACCGTTTGTCACCGCCCGGGCGGTGGTGCTCATTTCTCTTTTATAACCTATCAGGATGCAAAGAAGTATGCTGGCTCTATGGCATTTGTCACAAAAGAGCGTATAATGCCACCGTGGCCTGCAGACCCTCATTACACCGAATTCAAAGGGCAAAGAGTACTTACAGATAAAGACATTGAGATATTGAGTAAATGGGCAAAAGAAGGTGCACCGGAAGGTTCTACAGACAAAATGCCAATATTACCTAAATACCCATCATCACTTGCCGGTGCTCCCGATATGCGTATTGCAGTCACCCCTTACTTTATCAAAGCATTCAGTTCAGACAAATTCCTTTTGATAAAAGTACCTTATGAATTGCCTGCTGATACATTCGCCAGTCTTATTGAGTTTGTACCGGGGCACAGCAATGTCGTGCACCATGTAAACGGAGATATGGTCAAATACGTATTTGAACAAAAGAAAGACGTATTTGCCGGTGAACGTATTGTGAACATGGAGGAGGATACCGCTACACTGGTTAAGGCATTCCAAAAGTTGGGCTTACCCAATGATGATGGCAGCTACCCTGTTTTACAGAAATCAGTAGTTAATTATTTACCGGGAGCTATTGGTCAAATATACCCTCAAGGCATTGGCGGCTACATACTACCCCGAAAAGGTGCTTTCTTGTTTAACGACATACACTATGGGTTTACAGGGAAAGACGATATTACAGACACCTCCTACATCAACATATTTTTCTCTAAAATACCACCTAACAGACCCGTACAGGAATTCCAGTTGGGTACATTAGGTCAAGCACCGGTAGAACCCGATCTGATAATAATGCCCAATACTGTGAAACCGGTAAGCAGCCACTTCAAAGTGGTTAATGATATATCTATACTTACAATAAACCCACACATGCACTTGCTGGGTAAAAGTTTTAAGGCGTATGCACTTAAACCTAACGGCGATACTATAAGACTAATATCAATACCCCGTTGGGACTTTAACTGGCAGTATTTCTATACCTTCAAAAAAATGGTAAAAATACCTGCAAACAGCATTATTGTTGCTGAAGGCATATATGACAATACTAAACAAAACCTCAATAACCCATTCAGTCCGCCACAAATAGTAACAGATCAAACCGGCAGTATGAAAGCAACAGATGAAATGTTCCAATTCATTATTACTTATTTACCATATAAAGATGGAGATGAAAAAATCAGTCTGGAATAATCAGTTACAGTGAAAAGTATTTTATGAATTTCACAAATTATTTACACAATTGCTTTATAATATCATCATTTAGGTATACATTTGCAGTCCGAAAATCATATTGTTAACCCCCAAGAATAATTTCAATTATTTATGTCGGTAAAAATTCGTCTTCAGAGACACGGGTCAAAAAAACGCCCATTTTACTTCATCGTTGTGGCAAATACAACTGCACCACGTGATGGTAAATTCATTGAGAAGTTAGGTACTTACAATCCATTGACTGTACCAGCTACTATCCGTATGAACCGCGAACGCTCACTGCACTGGTTGCAGAAAGGCGCTGAGCCAACAAACACTTGCCGCAGAATACTGTCGTTCAAGGGTGTGTTGTTCTTGAAGCACCTTATGCGCGGTGTAACTTTAGGCTTGTTTGACGAGGCTACTGCTATGGAAAAATTTGAGCAATGGAATGGCGAGCATGAGCAATTGGTTGCACGCAGAGAAGAAGCTCACCGTAAGCACAAAGCTGACAAACGCCACGAAACAATGAGCGAGTCTGTACGTAAAGTAGAAGCTAAGAATGCTGAAAGACAAATAGCTATCGACGCTGCTGCTGAAACTGCTGATGATGCACCTGCTTCAGAAAGCACAGAAGGTACTGAACAAGAAGGTTAATCCTTTTCGTTCTTAACTAAAACATAACTGATCCCCGCCCTCAAAAGCGGGGATTTTTTTGTGTCCATTGTGCTATTTCATTTGCTCTTCTTTATCTTTACCTTCATAAATATTATATCATGAAACGCAACGCTACAGCCGTTTGGAACGGAACAGGGAAAGAAGGTACTGGACACCTTACTACACAAAGTACTACACTTAATAAAACCCAATATTCATTTAACAGCCGCTTTGCTGAAGGCGTAGGCACTAACCCAGAAGAGCTGGTAGCAGCCGCCCATGCAGGTTGTTTCACAATGAAATTGACTTTTGTGCTTAATGAAGCCGGATATACTCCTGATGAATTATCTACAAAATGCGATATTACACTAGATAATGGTGCTATTACACTCAGCGAATTGACAGTAACCGGAAAAATACCGGGAATTACTGCAGAGAAATTTCAGGAATGCGCTGAGAATGCAAAAGACAACTGTCCAATTTCAAAATTGTATAATTGTGAAAAGAAATTGATAGCTACATTAGCTTAATCAAGACGCTTACACAGAAGGCTGTTCCATACCGGGGCAGCCTTCTGTTTTGTAGCAAATTCATGTATATACATCTATAAATCAGAAAGGAATATATAGTATAAATCTATAGAAGCTATTAAATATTATGTATCACAAAACACAAACCTTTAAGCAGAAGGATATATATTTGTGTATTAACGTTAAATAACTAAATCATTATCAATTTTGATTGATATTATTGTATTAAACAAGCTAAATTCGTAGAATGCTTACAGGCAAAGAACTAATTTTAGCAACTAAAGTATTTGCTAAAGAGATTCGTTGGAAAAGTTGGTATCATACACTAACAACTTTATTCCTATTGATCGCAACAATTTACGGCACTATCTATTTCCCAACAATAGGAAATATTAACCCGATTTTCGGCAGGATATTCTGTAGTATAGCTACAGCATTACTGTTGGCTCGCTTCTTCATTATTTTTCATGACTATCAGCACCATACTATTTTACGCAATTCAGCAGTTGCGAATGTAATTTTTACATTGTTCGGTGTGTATATGATTACTCCTCCAAGCATTTGGAAGCGGTCTCACGATCATCATCATAATAATAATGCCAAGCTCTACAGTGCAAGCATTGGCTCGTTCCCTATTATGACGAAACAAAAGTTTATGGAAGCCAGCAAACAAGATAAATTCACTTATCTGGCTATCAGACATCCATTAAATATGTTCTTCGCATATTTTACTACTTTTCTTTATGGTCTTTGCATTCAGTCGTTTATGAGCAATTTCCGTAAACATTGGGATTCTCTGGTAGTAGTGATTATACATGTAAGTGTAGCTGTGTTCTTGTTCGTGCATTTTGGCTGGTTAACCTGGTTTCTTACCTTCTTTTTGCCATTCTTTATTTCGCACATGTTGGGCTCTTACCTTTTCTATGCACAACACAACTTCCCTGGTGTGCGTTTTAAAAACAATGTAGATTGGAACTACGTTAATGCAGCACTGGAATCTTCGAGCTACATGCCTATGAACCCGTTCATGCAGTGGGTTACAGCAAACATTGGCTTTCACCATATTCATCACCTTAATTCGAAAATACCTTTTTACCGTTTGCCTGAAGCAATGGCACAAATACCTGAACTACAGAGAGCCGGGATAACCAGACTGACCCCATCTGAAATGATTGCTTGCTTAAAGTTGAAAGTATGGGACCCCGAACTAGACAGAATGATTGGCTTTGACGAACTTAATGCTACTCCTGCTATTGCCAGAAGCTAAGTGTAAAAATAAATAATATCCAGATCCGCAATTACTGCGGATCTTTTTTATAACATAGTGTTTGGGGTACTCCAAAGAACAAAGACGCAACAATAAGTATATTTGCCTCCTGAATCTCAAACAGTAATTGACAATACCTATGCTTATTACCGCCTCAAGAATACATGATGGAAAAAAATGGTTGCCGCAAGGCACAACAATAGAAATTGATGAAAACGGTAAAGTAATAAACATACATGCTGCACCTACTGCAGACACGGTTCATTATGAGGGTTTAATCACTCCGGGATTTGTCAATGTGCATTGCCATTTGGAACTATCTCACATGAAAGGAGTTATACCTAAACATACAGGTCTTATACCCTTTCTCCAAAATGTGACCTTTCACAGAAACGACCATACTGAAGAACAAAAAACAAACGCACGAAGCAACGCATATAATGAACTCATAAACAACGGTGTTGTGGCAGTTGGTGATATTGCCAACACACCAGACACTATAGATTTAAGAGCCAAAGACAAACTACATTTCCAGACATTTGTTGAGGCACTTGGGTTTACGGAAGCCAATGCAGAACGATCAATGGGCTTTGCGGTAAAGACTTATGAAACATTTGCACAGCAAACGGCTACATCAAAAATACTCC
>CANGMZ010000037.1 GCA_947454715.1 Chitinophagaceae bacterium | reverse complement strand
ATTTATGCGAAATACGCAAAGCAATTGGGAGACTGGAAGAACAGAGCCTTCGGCAGATACTATTATCAAGTATTGCGACTATTTCAACGTAACATTAGATGACATTTTAAGGAGAGATTTGTCGGAGGGCAACCTAATTGAAAATGAAAAAATAGAAAAAAACAGGCAAAAAGGTAACTTAAACACCGAAAATACCCCTATTGTGGGCTTACTTCAAGACCCCACAATAGGTTACAATACACCTTCCACACGGGAGCATATCCAGCTACAGATCATCGCAGAAAAAGACAAACATATCAATTCACAAGAAATAACCATCCGCACCCTTAAACTCGCTCTGGAACAAGCTTTAAAGGGTCGTAAATAGGCATTGCCCCCATAAATGGGCATAATATTCCCTCTGGTACTATCGGTGCGCCTATCCGATACCGGTTATGCAGGCATACTGGTATCAGTTATGCCTATATTATCCTGCATCTACCCATCCCATACACGCTATGTTTACCCACAAAAAAGCAGTTTTCCCCCGAAACCCGCTACAGTGGTTATTTTTCAGCCTTTTTTACTCTTGTGTTTTATATACGCTATCTTTTACCCCATGTATAAATAA
Source organism: Chitinophagaceae bacterium (assembly GCA_947454715.1). Classification (GTDB taxonomy): domain Bacteria; phylum Bacteroidota; class Bacteroidia; order Chitinophagales; family Chitinophagaceae; genus Flavipsychrobacter. Next base: position 26,644 of record CANGMZ010000037.1, on the reverse strand, counting down.
TAAAGGGGCATGAGCCCCTTTATTATTTATACAAAATGAAATCAGTAAATTATCTATTCAGGATTGTGCATTTAATCTGAAACTGAAGATAGTTACGATCTATGTACTTATTAGTTGGTGTAATCACATTATTGATACCTTCTCTGTAATATACTGCTGCCTTTATATTTTTTGCAATTGCATACTCTGTTTTACCCATAAAACCGATATCAAAAACAGGAGCAGTCTTAATGTTACCACGGTCTACAGTAGAAGCTTCAGGTCTGTTATCAACTAACATTTGTTGAAAATCAGGGCCAGCACCTACAGATAAACGTTTCATAATCTTACAGCCAATGCTAGGTGTAATCTGCGCATAATAAAGGTTATATGACTGGTCTGCTGTTTTAATTACACCTGCATTACTGCCATCTGTTACTTTCGATGCCTGGTCTGTGTTCTTACCTGCTGAATTTTTAGCTCCAAATACGACATTAGTACCATTACCTAGTGTATATGCAGCAGCAGATGTACCTGTCTTATCCAAATATTGAACTTTCTGAGTATTATTAGTACCAATGAATGCGATATCACTTTCTACATATACCTTATCATTAATCATTCTACGTGCAGTAGCACCTACAGTATAACCACTGCTTTGGTTGCTGTAATTAACACCTCCCGAAAGAATAATGGCAACCTTTGTTTCCTTTTTCTTTGTTTCCTCTTCTTTGAAAGTATACAGTGCCTTAGTTACAACAATTGGTTTCTTCTTTTTCTTCTGAATATCATTTTCAGAAAAAGTTTCCATGATTTTAGTTGTAGTTGAAGTCATAGCTGTATTCGTGCCGGTAATATTATCCACATAAATTTTAACAGCATTCGTAGTCGCCTTCTTATCTTCAGTTTTAATGTTGTTAACAATAGTTGTTGGTGTAGTATTATCTATTACAACATTCTGAGCAATGGTCTCCTGTGCAGGGATAACATTGTCAGTAGTTATATCAGAAGATGTAATTACTGTGCTTTTAGCCTTTGTATCATTAGCTGCATATTGTGCTGGTAAATGATTGTCACCTGCACCACTGCTCTTGAGCAACACAGTAGATACACCGAATGCCATAGCCACAGTAGCAGCTACACCCAGCAGGGGCATCCACCAAAATAAGAGACCACGCTTTTTCTTTTGCCCGTCTAATTCTTCAGTGAGCTTATCCCAATTTCGGGGATTATACTCAAAGTCGTTTTGATCGAACTTCTGTCTGACCAAATCGTCAAATTCTCCTGGTTTCATACGTCACTTTTTGTTGTAGTTGTTCTTCTACTTTTGTTATTTTCTTCTGAAGTACATTTCTTGCTTGGTGCACATGCCAATGAGAAGTGCCTTCACTTATATCTAACTGTTCTGAAATCTCTTTGTGATTAAACCCTTCAAAAACAAACATGTTAAAAACAGTTCTTGTCATAGATGGCAATACCTGTATCATGCTTACTAATTCTTTGAATTCTATATGTTCCAATCCTTCATTGGTAACAGAAAGATCTGTTTCCTCAGGTTGAATAGCATTCACATGCATGGTCATCTCTTCTTTCAGGTAGGTGCTTCTTAAGTAATCAAGACATGTATTCACGACCACTCTTTTCATCCAGCCCTCAAAAGAACCTGTACTACCGTATTTATCTATTTGTGTAAATATTTTAAGAAAGCCATCATTCAGCAGCTGCTCCGCATCCTGCATATTTTTGGCATACCTCGCACATACTTTCAAGAACATGCTGTAATATGTTTTATACAGATGTTCCTGAATAGCCCGGCTTTTCTTCCGGCACCCTGCTATAATATCTTGTTCAGAATATGCGGGCATAAGTTGAGGTAAATTGATTTAATTTAAACCTTAAATTACTACATTTTTCTCATCTCGTCATTTATTATTTTCATAATGCATCATCACACTACTTGTTTTTATAAACACCTGATAGGGTTGTTTATAGGGGCTTTTTGTTACATCGCCAGCTCTTGTTTTGATTGATAGTCGTTTACAGGTGCTCTTTTTTACGATAGGTTTATAATAGTTGATAAGATCTACAGGTGTTTAAATATTTTAAAGGCGCCTTTATAACATTCAAACTAACCACTACTAATAAGACGAACACAGAAGAAACAATCTTGGGTTTTTGTAAAAATATTTTTACATTTTTATTTTTCGAATAAAATATGGACACTTAAAATAGTTGAAAATCAGAAGGAAATTCACAAAGTGATCGTCTGAATATCAATGATTCACAAATACGCTTTCTATAAATGCGGCGTAAGTGATAAAAATCATTTTTGCAGGATAAAACTTAACCTCTAATTTTGAACCGTGAAGAAAGCTGTTGCTATCGTTGTTTTTATATCGCTACTCACCCAATGTGTTATACAGTTGGGTATGTGGGGGTATTATCAAATCAACAAAGCATATATAGCACAGAACCTTTGCGAGAATAAAAACAAGCCACAAATGAAATGCTGTGGTAAGTGCTACCTTCGTAAACAACTGAAAAAGGTTGACGAAAATAGCAATTCAAAAAAAGCTCCGGTAAAAAGTGAAAAAAGTGAATCACTTGTATTCATCATTTCTCCGGTTTACACAGCTTCTTTAAACTATTTATATGCTTTGCCTGCAATTCATAATCCTGCAAGGCAACATCTGTTCAATCACGCAATTCTTTCCAGAATATTCCATCCACCTTCTTTTGCTTGCTGATTATAGCTATAATTAACAATGTTCATACACAGCACACATAATAAATCTGTGCTGTGTTTATGGCATACTTAATATTCATATAGCTACGCTGGTATTTCCCGAATCGGGAAGCAATTTTCAGTATTCAATAGCAATTAATGAAAAGGATCGTCTTTTTGATGCTCCTAACAATGCATACCTGCATATCTGCGAAAGCATGCGATGTATGTGGTTGTTCGGCAAGCAATCAATTTCTGGGGATATTACCCCGGTATAGCTACAATTTTATAGGGTTTCAGTATCAGGAAAGCAGTTTTTCAACTGCACACCCATCTCTTTATGAGAATAAACCTTACGATCACTCTCACGATCATTACAATACATTTCAGCTATGGGGAAGGTATAACTTAGGCCAACACTACCAATTGTTTGCCTTCCTACCCTATCAATACAATATTCATAAACAAGATAGTGCCAATTCAAAGCAATCAGGAATTGGGGATATATCTGTATTGTTAAACAGAATTGTTTGGAAATCGGAAAGTGATAAAGTAAATCATTTGCTACTGGTTGGCGGAGGTATAAAACTACCAACAGGTCATCACGATGGTATCAGTACATTAGACAAACAAGGGTTACCCAATATGCAACCAGGTTCAGGTGCTTTTGATTTTATTGCAAATACAAACTATACCATTCGTTATAATAAAGCAGGTATAAATCTGGATGCCGCATACACCTTTACCTCCACTACCAAGGACAGTTATAAATATGGAAACAGGCTGAATGCCGGCATACTGGGGTTTTATACCTTGAATGTCAAACAATTTGCATTGCTGCCTATAGCCGGAGTAAGATATGAGTATACACTCCATGATTATGACAACTATAGTCGTAAATGGCTTAATGAGCAATCTGGTGGGTATCTATGTTACGCAACCCTTGGCATACAAGCCTATTATAACAAATTAGGTGCCCGACTCACCTACCAACAACCGATTGCACAACAATATGGTGCGGGTTATGTAACCACAAACCACAAGGTGGAGATCGGTATTTTTCTATTATTCTAAAACAATAAACAAATGAAAGCATTGCTTTTTATTCTGTTACTACTATCAGTAACCATATTCTCTTGTCAGAAAAAAGACAACATTACACCTGATGCTACAAAAGTAACCATGATCATTACTCGCCCTGACAGTGCTCAAGTCTTCAGAAGTGGCGATACAGTGCATATCAATGCAACTGTTTCATACCCATCAGAATTACATGGCTACGAAGTAAAAATAATCGATACCACAACTGGCTATATTCTCTACGACGATGCACAGCATGTACATGACGACCATTTTATTATCAGCGATACTTGGGTCTGCAGTGGCACTCAGCCAGCAGTATTAAAACTAGAGCTGATAGCAGAAGTAGACCACAATGGCACTGACGCAATAAAAACATTGTTTTTCAATTACTTACCATAGTTCATTTTTATCATCATCTTAAAAACATACACATGAAAATTTTAATTATAACATTATTGTCAACAATACTTTTGGCTTGTAACAACAACAAAGAACTGCCACAAGAGACAATACAAAAGCCAACAAAACCGGCAGCAACTGTAAAAGGTAAAATTGACCCTGTTTGTGAAATGGTTCAAGATACTGCATGGACCAACCTAACAATTTACAATGGCGATACGATAAAGTTCTGCAGTGAAAACTGTAAAAAAGCATTTGAAGCCAGACCAACAAAGTACTCAAAACACTCTTAAAAACTTACAACATGAAAAATGCATCAATCATAATCCCTGTATTAATAGCAACAATACTAACAAGCATAGGATGTAAAAAAAGTAATAGCACAAGCACCATAGTCTCAGCAGTTGATTCAGGTCGTTTTTTCTTTCACCTGCATACCAACGTAGACACAAATGAGGTAACTTATGGCACAGTTTATACAACAACTGAAGGCAGAAAGATATCTGTATCAATTGCACAACTTTACATATCTCACATCCAATTAGTTAAAGCAGATGGATCTATCTACAGCATACCCAACACTATGCTGTTAAAGCAACAAGAGACAGAGCAATATTATATTTCAATGGTTCCGGTAGGCGACTATAAATCTGTTAGGTTTTCTGTAGGTCTTGACTCAACTGCGAATACATATTCAGCTACCGCAGATACAGCATTAAATCATCCGGAAATGTGGTTCGGCATGAGTGCTCAACCGTATGGGTACATATACCTAAAGTTTAAGGGAAGCATAGACACTACGACTAATGCAAATGGCACAACAGCACTTATGCAACCGTTTATGTACGCTATCGGTACAAATGCACATTATAATGTTGTTTCCCTTCCAGATCATAATCCCATTTATAGTGTAACTAAGGGTTCTTCCTGCGAAGCGCATATTACAATCGATTACAATAAACTGTTTTCCGGAATTATACTAAACAATAATTCAAATTTAATGATTGTGTCCAAAAGCGACAATTCATCTGCATTGAGCAATAGTATCAGTAACAATATACCATCAATGTTTAGCTACGAAGATTAATAATACTTAAACAACAAAACCATGGACAATACGCTAAAATATGTTAGCACTGGGACCACATCAGCAATCTGTATGATGCTGGCAATCAAATACCTTATAGAAATACCATTCACACAAAATTCACTCGTTTCAATATCTGTTGTGCTATTTATACTTCTTGGTATTCTTGCCGTTCAACTATACATATCTTCATTACAATTATCTCAGCAATACAAAAAACAGTCAAAATGAGTCACATCTTCAGAAATATTTTTACCATCTCAATACTGGCAATACTGTTTTCAGCTTGCCGAACAAAAGATAAAACAACAATAACTCCTGTTGTAGAAACGAATAAAGTAAAAATTGAATTGTTTAACATGGTAGGCAATAGCACATTAAACATGGGCAATCAATGGTATTTGAATGAGCATAATGACTCTTTTAAAGTAAGCACTTTTAAGTATTACATTAGCAACATCAAACTAAATAGTTCAAATTCAGTTTATAGTGAAACCTATAGCTATCATCTGGTAAAACAAGATGACCTGACAACCACCTCGTTCGATATGAGTAGTGTTCCTTATGGCTCTTACAATAGCATCACATTTACAATAGGAGTAGATAGTTTACACAATGTTTCAGGCCCGCAAACAGGCGCTCTGGACCCTATTAATGATATGTTCTGGAGTTGGACAACCGGCTATATCATGCTGAAGTTTGAAGGGTCATCACCGCAATGCCCGCAACCTAATGGCGCAATTACGCTACATTCCGGAGGGTTCACAGGTGTATATAATGTACTTAAAACTGTTACGCTCAACTTCCCTACACCAATAACAGTAGGCTCAATTGCAGAAAATCACATTCACATCAAAGCCGATGTTTTAGCATTATTCAAATCACCAAATGTGATCAACTTTGCAACACTGAATGTTATACATGCACCCGGAGCAGATGCCAAACTTTTTGCTGACAATTACGCAAATATGTTTAATGTCACTTATGCTGGTCTATAATACAAAGAGTCGGTAGCTGAAAACAGTTACCGACTCTTTATTTTAGTTGTATAAGCGCTAATATTGGATATCCATAACAACACTCATTTGCTCTCTGTTCTTTGTAGCTATATGCCAATTACCCTTATAATCAATATGTGTCGGGTATAATTTGTTATTAATCAGAGCCATTCGCACCTTCATGTGCAAATCGAAATCATAAAAAAGAGTATTGTAAGAAAGCGAATAGTCGCGTGCCATTATACTGTAATCACGCTGTCTGAACCAGGTCTTTAGTTCATTGTAAACCACCTTATGCATATATTCGGGCTTAGGCACTATGCTAAACACATATACATCTTCTCCTTCATATTGCTCTGTAGTCACCTTGAAAATATACTTATCCACCTCATCGGCATCAAATACGGAAGCTTTATCTCCCATAAATGGTATACCCTGCACTTTTGACCCCGGATTAAATATTAGCTGCTTCAGCTCATATTTATTTTGCTCCATCCTACCCTTACCTTTCACATTCAGCGCACCGGCAACTATATCATTCTGGTTACAAACAGGCACATCTGAGTAAAACAAATCATAAAATAAGGCAGCAGTATAGTAGTTGAAATTATTATGCCGGTCATAAAAATCACCGGTAACAATTTTATCGGCAAAAGAAGAAACCCTGCATTTCTTTGCGGTAATTTTCTGTACCGCGTTTGCATGCATGGAAGCTACAACCTTACCATGTTTGTCATAAACCTTAAAATCATTGACAGCAGTAAAAGGAACGAGATGCAGACTCCTGAAAGCTTTGTAAAAGCTGGTGTCATTTTGAACACGTTTAATAAACGCATTCATACTGAAGCCTCGCTTTACAACAAAACTATCCAGTGATATGTGCTTGATGTTTACAGTATCGTATTGCTGCCCATCGACAACATCACTGCAAAGCAATGTCATTAATAACAAGAACACGATACCCCACCAATTCATCTTCATGATGTAAAAATAGCGATGATCTGCTACTCCTCCATTCTTTTAAGATTGTAATCAGGTATGGCAGATACGATTAATGGATATTTCTCAAGCGTAACATCTGATGAATCGAGACCAAAACCACGCTCTTCAGATAAGCTAAACTTCTTGAGAATGAAATATCCACGCATCATCAGTCGCTCCCACAAAGGCAGGGAATTGTCGCGAGAAAGGAATTTTTCCATTACAATGAACCTAAAGTCTCCCATTACATTGTTCCTGCTCAATGATTCATAACGACTCACAATGTTCACTTCCTTATTTTGTACCATTTCCTCCACTACTCTCTTGAACATAGTCTGTATCTTATGCTCAACACGGAAACCAAGTCTGAATTCAACTCTGATAATCTCATTTGGCACTATAGTTTGTACCACATATTCCATTGTATATGGATCATCTAATACATCTACATGCACAAACCAATAAATATCTGCACGTTTAGGTTTGCGGTATAGAATTGAATAAATAATCTTATGTTCTATTTCTTTAGGATTATTGGCACTTGTAAGATATACCAGATGTGTAGCATACTTATTGATACCCGGGTCATTACTCAACTCTTGAATTACAGGTACATAGTTCTCCAAACGGACAAACTCAACATATCTATTCTTGATTTTGCGTGCTTTAAACCATATTAACATGGTCATAAACAAACCACCTGCAACTATTATTGTCACCACACCACCTTCTACAAACTTCTCAACTAGGTTTGCATAAAGGAACGCAAATTCAATAGTAAGGTAAACAACCAAATAGCTGGCAATCCAGATAATAGGTACACGCTTAACAAACATATAATAAGAGAACAGGCACGATGTCATAATCATACATATTGTAATAGACAAACCGTAAGCTGCCTCCATTTTAGATGAACGCTGGAAATATAAGGTAATAGCTGTACAACCAAGAAATAACAACAAGTTGATACCAGGAATGAACAATTGACCACGTTCTACTGTTGGGTAGTTGATCTTCATTTTAGGCCACAGATTCAACTTAATTGCCTCACTGATAAGTGTAAATGAGCCGGAAATCAATGCCTGACTCGCAATAATTGCCGCAACGGTTGCAATGATAACCCCTGATAAAAGGAACCAATGTGGCATCAAATCAAAAAATGGATTTCTTAATGAAGAGTTCCATGTCTGATTTTTCATGCTGCTCAGCATGTGTGCACCCTGCCCAAGATAGTTAAGGATAAGACAGGTTTTTACAAACGCCCATGAATAACGAATGTTGGCACGACCGCAATGCCCCAAATCGGAATACAACGCCTCAGCACCGGTAGTACACAAGAAAACGCCTCCTAATATCCAGAAACCCTTAGGGTAAACAGTAAGAATTTGAACGGCATAATAAGGATTCAACGCCTTGAAAATAGTCCAATCATTAACATTGTACAACTGATAAAGACCCAAAGCCGCCAGCATCAGGAACCAGAGTAACATGATATTACCAAAGGTTTTACCGATAGTAGATGTACCGAACTGTTGAAAGAAAAACAACACGCCCAATATGGAAATAACTATATAAACGATAGACATATCGCCCAAATGCTGCAAGGAAGGGATATTACGTAAACCCTCTATGGCCGAGGTGACCGAAATGGGGGGCGTAATCATACCATCGGCTAGTAAGGCCGCCCCTCCTATCATTGCGGGGAAAACGGTCCATTTGCCATGACGGCGAACTAATGCGAAAAGCGAAAAGATACCTCCCTCTCCCTTGTTATCTGCTTTCAGAGTTAGCATTACATACTTAACTGTGGTCTGTAATGTCAATGTCCAGATAATGCACGACAAGGCACCTATTATCAGTCTGTCTTCTACAAGTTTGCCATTACATATAGCATTCATTACATACAGAGGAGAAGTACCAATGTCACCGTAAATAATACCCAGAGCTATTATTAGCCCCGCTACTGACGCTTTATTCAGATTCTTTGTCAAAGGTTGGGCTTACTTTTCGTATAAGCGGACGCAAAGTTATGAAGAAAGAAATGGAAAAAATAAAAAATATAGCATTCTTATGACTATTCTTTAAACAAAACTGAATAATTGATTATCAACAACATAAATGCCCCTTTAATTCATGATAAATGACAATTTCTTAATAAAGATAAACCACTACAAAATTAAATTTGGGCACAGTTTTAGCGTGTTTTAATCTGCTTCATTGCTTATCTATACCTTTTAGCTAAACTTTTGCTATCGATATGGGTATCACTTTATAAAGTTCATTACATTTGTTGGGCTAAATTCACATACACATGCTACAAGTTACTGTCAACGAAAAAAATAACTACGCCATTACTAACGACGAAGGAAAATGGACACTCAATGACAATCATGCAGACTTGGATATAAGCACCCAACCAAACGGCCTTATCAGTGTATTGCTCAATGGCAAAAGCTACACAGCTATTGTTGAAAAAACAGATAGAAAGAATAAAGAAATAACTATACGTGTAAATGGTCAGCAATATACCGCTGCCATTAAAGAACCAATCGATCAGTTACTCAGCAATATGGGTATGGATTTAAAATCCATGCAGAAAGCAGAACCTGTAAAAGCACCAATGCCGGGCATGATATTAAAAGTATTGGTAGAACCTGGTCAAGTAGTAAACAAGGGTGATGGCTTAATCATACTTGAAGCCATGAAAATGGAAAACTTATTAAAAGCTGCAGCTCCGGGCACTATTAAATCTGTAAAGGCTATTGAAAAGACTGCAGTAGAAAAGGGTGCTATATTAATAGAAATGGAATAGTGTTGAAAATCTGGTCTCATCGCTCCGTGAAGCAAGCATTTAAAAATGTCATCTTTATAACTATTTTGTTCTTGGCTTGCTTTATAAAAGCCAAAGCTCAGAATAATGCCTATTTGTATATACAAGGTGATAAGACAATACCGTTCTACGTAAAAGTAAATGGTGTAATGCAACCCAGATATAGTAAATATTATTGCATTGTACCTAAATTAAGTGCCGGAGAAACAAACGTGGAAATTTTGTTTCAACAAAATGCCTACCCTGCTCAATCTTTTACAATAAACATCCCTCCTGACGGTTCCAAAGGATTTTTACTGAACAAAAAAGGTAATGACTTCGTGCTTTACGATCTTGAAAATCAAAGCCAATTAACCCCAATAAAAAAATAGACTTATAATTGCATTTTATGAAAGTTGCTATTACATCATTATTACTGGTATCCCTGTTTATCTGCTCTTGCAAGCATAGTAAGCAAGAAATGATTTTGGGTGAATGGCGCGGGGTGAATTTTGAAAATCCGGAGATGGATAGCTTTTTCAATAAAAGCCAGCAGTATATCGACACTATTGGTAAAAATGGTAACCCTGCTACAAACTTGGAACTTTACGGAGCTACCAATATGGACAGTATTCGTAATATTCTACAACAAGAGCACGATAGCACCAAGATGTTGCAACTAAATGCAGTTAAAAATACCGTTTTCACATTTATGAAAGACAGCATTGTTGTTATTTCATTTGATGGCAGAATGGATACAAGCAAATGGCGTTTTGAAAACGAGCATTCCCTTGTAATGGAAGAATTGACAGGTAATAGCAAGGGCAGTAAAACGACTATGGACATAGTATCGCTCACCGAGAAAGAACTTACATTGAAATTCATACAGGAAAATACTTATAGCACAGTTACCTTTAACAAGGGTAAAAATTAAGCTGACTATATTACCTTTGTGAAGTTTCGGAATAAAAATATTGATAAAAGATTCAGCATCAGTTTATAAAAAACATTGCAAAAAATGCGTACAATACCATTAAGACAAGCATTAAGAGAAGCTATGGAAGAAGAAATGCGCCGCGATCCGAGCGTTTTTCTTATGGGTGAAGAAGTAGCACAATATAATGGCGCTTACAAAGTAAGTCAGGGTATGCTTGACGAGTTTGGCCCAAAAAGAGTAATTGATACACCAATCAGCGAACTTGGTTTTGCTGCAATAGGCGTTGGTGCTGCAATGAATAATACCCGCCCGATTATAGAATTCATGACATGGAATTTCGCAGAACTGGCTATAGACCAAGTTGTGAACCATGCTGCTAAAATGGTTTCTATGACAGGTGGTCAGTTTAATTCACCAATGGTATTCCGTGGTCCTAACGGCTCTGCTGGTCAGTTGGCTGCACAGCACTCTCAGGCATTTGAGAACTGGTATGCTAATGTACCGGGTCTTAAAGTTATTTCTACCGTAGATCCTTATGACGCTAAAGGCTTACTTAAATCTGCTATCCGCGATAACGATCCGGTAGTATTTATGGAAAGTGAATCACTTTATGGTGAAATGGGAGAAGTGCCTGAAGAAGAATATCTGATTCCTATTGGTAAAGCTGCCGTTAAGCGTGAAGGAACTGATGTAACTATCGTATCTTATAACAAGATGATGAAGGTTGCGATGGGTGTTGCTGATGAGCTGGCAAAAGAAAACATTAGTGCTGAAGTTATTGACTTACGCACTATTCGCCCGCTTGACTGGGAGACTATAGTAAACTCAGTGAAAAAGACAAACCGCTTGGTAATTGTTGAAGAGCAATGGCCATTTGGTAGCGTAGGTTCAGAAATCGCATACCGTGTTCAGAAAGAAGCATTTGATTACCTTGATGCTCCTGTTCGCCGTATCACAACTGCTGATGCCAATATGCACTATGCACCAAACTTGGTTGCGGCTTACCTGCCGGATGTGCCACGTACATTGAAATTGGTAAAAGAAGTTTTATACATGAATAAGTAAAAATATTAATAACCGGGATAGTAAATATTCCGGTTATTTGATTTTATTCATTAATTTTGTTTTATATGAACAGGCTATTACACAACGAACTCCCACAATGGGAAACACATGAGGACGTAGCTGTCGCCGAAGAAACAGAACAGCTACACAACCTTATTGTTTGGAATGACGAGGTAAATACTTTTGATTGGGTGATCGAATCACTGGTAAAAGTATGTGGTCATAACGAACATCAGGCAGAGCAATGTGCGCTGATCATTCACAATGCAGGCAAGTATTCTGTAAAGAGAGGAACTTTTGATGTGCTTCGCCCACAAGCAGAGGCATTAATAGAGCGCGAAATTCAAGCAACAATAGATTATTGATATTTCATCAAGACATTATACGAAAAAGCATATACAATTCTATAAGAAATGTATATGCTTTTTTTATGACCTAAATCTTAAGAATACTACTTCAGGGTATTAAATATATCGATGTACTGCTGCATTGCATCATCAGATGCAATACCTTTTAGTTTTTTCCAAGCACCATGCTTTGCACGGCCTACAATATCAAACAGGTTTGAAGGACCTTCTTCAGGGGCATCACCATCGGTAGCTTGCTTGTACAGACTGTATAATTTCAGTAAAGTTTCGTTATCCGGACGTGTAGTTAATTGTTTGCTGGCGGCTACTGCGCTCTCAAAAGTCTCTTTAAGTGTCATGTTATAAAGGTATGAAAACCGCAGAAAACAACTCAGTTTGCAAGCACAATCTTATTATAAAAACTTCTTAAAATTATTTTAGGAATGCTCCTACAATAATTTACTTAACAGTATCTGCTATTTGAGTAGACAAGCTCCTTGCCCAATTAACTACAACTGCCTTCTCGACTTCGGTAAGTATTGCATTCCTGTGAATGAGTGTATAACTACCCAGTGGCATTTCATTATCAGTAATAGTACCTGCCACCTCTTTTAGTTTCTTCGCCTTACGTTTGGTAGAATAGCTACCGAACTCAGAAAAATTAAGATGACGCTTACCATCATTCACATGATCATTCAACCACCAGTCAACCGGTTGTATCTTACTATACCACGGGTATGTTGTATTGTTACTATGACAATCGTAGCATGCTTTCGCTAAAATCTTATGCACATCATCCGGAACCTGATATGTATTCACAATATCATTAGCATTAATCGTAGTATTCTGGTTTTTAGCAGGATGTATAAACTGAATCACAACTAAAAAAACTACTAACACAATAAGTGCCCTTTTGGCAACCGATTTCAATTTTGTTGGCATAATCTGGTTTGCAAATTAACCAATAAAATAGTAATCTACTAATTCAGTAGATAATAAATTCTACAGGCAATCATATATTATTAACACTTTTCATAGACATAAGACTTTATTTTTGTCAAAAATATTAACATGAAAACTATATTACTAACAGCAATTACCATTTTAGCATTTTTCACATTTCATGCAACAGCACAAACCGCAGAAAAACTAAACCCAGGCGATGCATTACCTGCAAGCAATGTAGAAATGCGTAACATAGATGGCAAAAAAATCACACTGAAGAGTGCGATGACTCAAAATGGTCTATTGGTAATGTTCTCTTGTAATACTTGTCCGTTTGTGATTAAGAACCAATCAATCACCCGAAAAACAATGGACTATGCTAAAGCACATAATGTTGGTATGGTAATTATCAATTCTAATGAAGCAAAAAGAGATGGGGAAGACTCTTACCAAGAAATGGCTATATACGCAAAGAAACAAGGTTATTTCATCCCTTATCTTGCCGACGACAATTCAAAAGTTGCTGACGAATTTGGTGCAAATCATACTCCTGAAGTATTCTTGTTTGATAAAAACGGAAAACTTGTATATAAAGGTGCAATGAACGACAACCCATCTGACCCGAATGGATACAAAAAAATGTACATAACAGACGCTATAGATGCTATGGTAGACGGCAAAGAAATAAATCCTAAAACAACTAAATCTATAGGCTGCAGTATAAAAAGAAAGGGCTAAAAATAAATTTGCGGATACTTTCAAAAGTTTACATTCAGAAGTAAGCTTTTGAAAGTTATTTTCGACACAATTATATTAAAGATAATATCCAACCATACCATATCTAACACTGTCTTATTAAGTATCATCCATTTTATAGTACTAATTCTATAAGACAGACCTCCTTACACCAATTTGATAATTTACAAGTAACATAACAAAGAGAATTTTGCGATGTTAAACCATGAAAACATGTTTAAATTTTTATATAAATACAAAACCCTACTTACAGTTATAATACTGAGCAGTTTGAATACCACAATAACTCATGCTCAATTAAGTGTAGTTCCATCAGGTACTGCAGCATCACTTGCTGCAAAGCTTGCCGGACCGGGCATAACAATTCTTAGCGATACCCTTATCTGTAATACCCTGGGAAACGGCACCTTTGTTTCTGTTGCCACACCTATAGCTATTGATAGCGGCATCATACTTAGCACAGGTAGAGCATCACTTACTGCCGGAACTGAACCTGCGCTCACATCAACCAGCTTTTCAGGTGCCGGAGATCCTGACCTAACACCACTTTTGGGAACAACCACTATCAGCCGCGATGCTTGTGCCCTCATTATCAATTTTGTACCCAAAGGCGACACTATTAGTTTCAGATACCAATTCGGTTCAGAAGAATACAGAAACTCTACTTGCGGCACTTATGACGACGCTTTCGCTTTCTTTATTTCCGGACCGGGCGTATCAACAACATTACCGGGCGTAAATATGGCAATTGTACCTGGCACAACCGTACCTGTAGCCGTAAACTCCATTAATAATGGCGTTCCGGGGCCTGGATTGTCTATAGCAACCTGCAATGCAATGGGAACAGGAGCTCCTTTCACATCATATTATATCGATAATACAGGTGGCACTCTGGTTACCTACAGAGGCTATACTACAGTTCTTACCGCAAAACATTGGGTAACACCATGCGATACTTATCGCATTAAAATGGTAATTGCAGATGCGGCCAATTACCTCTACGATTCAGGTGTGTTTATCGAAGCCGGAAGCTTAAAAACAAACACTTACCACTTCGACAGACCAACTATTGGCAGCACAATTAATGGTATTCCAAATTCTGTAGTCAAAACATGTACGCCTGACTCAATAGCAATAAAAAGTTCATATACAGTTCCATATCCCACAACACTTAACCTTACATATACAGGAACAGCAACTGCGGGTACCGACTATGCTACGCTACCGGCTACTGTTATTATTCCGGCAGGTGATTCTGTAATAAAATTTGCTGTAAATGGCTTACCTACGCCTCCGGCAGGCACAAAAACTATAAAAATAGCGCTTACTTCTGCCTCTATTTGCGGTATTATCGACACATTGACAATCACTTTAGTTGATGCTCCGTATATGTCTATATTAACTTCTGACACTACTGTTTGTTCTGGTGCGTCAGTTAATATCAGAACATCTGGTTCTAATGGGCTTACATATAACTGGACACCAACAGCAACCCTTGACAATGCAACAATTGCAGACCCAACTGCTACTCCAACTGCAACAACTACATATAGCGTAAGTGCTCTATTAGCAGGCTCGCACTGTGCATCTATTACCGATGCGGTAACAGTTTCGCTTGATCACCCTTCTTTTACGATACTTACTCCCGATACAACTATATGTGAAGGATCATCAGTAAGTATGCGCGTAAATGGATCAGATACTTACACATATAGCTGGACACCACCCTTAGGATTAAATAACCCGCTGATAAAAACACCTTTTGCAACTCCCGCTACTACGACTACTTATGTGGAAACAGCAACAAGTCCATTTGGTTGTACCACTACACAACAAATGACAATCACCGTCATTCCATTTAATTTCACCATAACTACCAGAGATACATTTTTATGCGAAGGGGCAACCATTAGTTTAAATGCAGATATCAGCACACCGGGCACTTATACCTATTTATGGACAGGCCCTAACGGTTACAGCTCATTCCTGCTCAATGGCATCATTACTACTGCTACATCACTAAACGAAGGGAACTATCACCTTGTCGTTACCAATGCAGGTGGTTGCTCATCGAGCGCAGATGAGCATATTACAGTCTATGGTATGCCTAGCGCGCACATTGTTGCACCACCTGTTGTGTTGTGCCAGTACGCACCTGCTATGCCGCTAATAATAGACCAGTACAACAACCTGCTCTGGTACTCAGATATTAACGATACTACCCCATCTGTTGCAGCCCCTTATCCAAGTACCGACACAATAGGTGTACAGCATTTTTATGCATCACAAATCTCGTTTATCAGCAATTGTGTAGGACCAAAAGAAGAAATAGATGTTACGGTTGAATCTTGCTGCAATGGACCTGTTGTTATACCAAGCGCATTTTCTCCTAATGGCGATGGTCATAATGACTTACTTAAAGTGATCAGAACCGGCGACTATGCCATTACAGAATTTCATATCTACGATCGTTGGGGCAATCTTGTATTTCAAGCAACAAGCGACCACGCAGCATGGGATGGAACCATAAACGGACAACCCGCAGATATGGGCACCTACTACTATTCCCTGATAGCCAACTGCACGCATTCCGACAAACACCCACTGATGATAAAAGGTGATGTGACACTTGTAAGGTGATTTTAGAGAAATACATAAAAATAAAATACGTATTCCAATACCGCATATAAATGAAAAAGTCCCTGTTGGCTTAATGGCTAACAGGGACTTTTTCATTTATATCATTTCAGATTAATAAAACTGAGTCAAATATGGGTATCGCTCTTCGTAAAGTGCCTTTACCCTACTCAATATTGTTTGGCGAAGACCATCTATATTCATGCGTTCTGTTGCAGATATGAATATAGCCATGTTATTGGTAAGGTGCTGCCAGCGTTCATTGAGCTGAACCAACATATCCTGCTTTACTTCCGGATCAAGCCATGGATCAAATACTTGTTTTTCATAAAGATCCATCTTATTGAAAATCGTCAGTATAGGTTTATCAAATGCACCTATTTCCTGAAGGGTTTTATTGACAATCCCCATTTGGTCCTCATAAGCAGGATGCGATATATCAACCACATGCAATAAGCAATCAGCTTCACGAACCTCATCGAGCGTGCTTTTAAAGCTCTCTACAAGGTGGTGCGGCAACTTTCTGATAAACCCTACCGTATCGCTTAATAAAAAGGGTGTTTGTTCGTAAACTACCTTTCTGGTTGTGGTATCAAGCGTTGCAAAAAGCTTGTTCTCCGCAAATACCTCCGCCTTACTCAGCGTATTCATAATAGTACTTTTACCTACATTGGTATAACCTACCAATGCCACTCTGATATAAGTACCTCTTTCCTGTCGCTGGGTAAATGCCTGTCGGTCAATCTCTCCCAACCTTTTACGGAGTAATGCGATCTTATCTTTAACTATACGTCTATCGGTCTCAATTTCAGTTTCACCCGGACCACGACTACCAATCCCCCCCCCCTGACGCTCCAGGTGTTTCCACATACCTTTTAAGCGGGGTAAAATATATTGATATTGCGCTAACTCCACTTGCACTTTAGCTTGTGCTGTTTTGGCACGGGCAGCAAAAATGTCAAGGATAAGGTCACTTCTGTCTATTACTCTTACTTCAAGCGCATCAGAGATATTGCCTAGCTGCGAACCGGTCAACTCATCATCAAATATGACAATAGTTATACCCTTCGTTTTTACATATACTTTTATTTCTTCCAACTTACCCTTTCCTACAAATGTTTTACTATCGGGGCGAGGTAATTTTTGAATAAATGTTTTCACTGTAACAGCACCTGCAGTCTCAGCCAAAAACGCCAACTCAGCAAGGTATTCATTTACCATTGTCTCCGTTTGCTCTTTGTACACCAGACCAACAAGTATTGCCTTTTCTTCTTGTTGTATTTTACTCCTTGGATCTATCACTATAAACTAAGTAAAGATTAAATTATTAATTAAAAGCCATGTATTTAGTGGCTCAACACATTACACCAAACGCTCTTGCTCTCTTAGCCAACGCTCAGGTATTTCGTTATTGCTTGCGGTGAGATAATCACCATAAGAACAAGGTACGAAAGAATTATCAGGCAAACTCATCCACCATCTGTTGGTGCGCTTACTTTTTATAAATACAGTATCATTATCAGTGAAAGTGACGTTAAATCTTACAAATTCTTCCTTTTCTGAAAGTTGTGCTTCTGCTTTTCGTACGAGCAATCCATCAATAAAATACCATATCATCTGTGTTATGAGCTTGGCAGTCATCTCGTTTGTATCTTCATTGATATCATAACCGTAGATACCCAATGAAGATAATTTTTCGCTCATACCTGCAAAGCGGGTAAGTGTGCAAATCTCTTCGCCAGAAAGTCCATTTGGTGAGCCTTTAATATTTGCAGGTGCATCGCCATAACGAACAACTGACATATCTACACTTAAAATATCACTGGAGCGCAACACCGGTTCCATCTCTAATATATTCTCTCTCACCTTACCCAGTCTGAAAAAGTCGAATCTCAATTTATCGAGTGTTTCGAGCATTCTAGGTTGCGTATAATAACTCTGGAAAGCGATATGACTGTAATGGCTAATAAAATTAGGCGTATCAGTAAGCATTTCAAGCAAGAAGCTACGCTCATTAATTTCTTCTGTATCATCAAGATCAATAAGCATATCTGCAACAGTAGCCACTGCCATTGTTTCCTGCTTTTTAAAGACCTCATATTGCTGTAGTGTAAGATCATGACGAGCACCAAGCAATATGGCAACCTTACCTGCACTGTGAATCTCTTCCAGCACAGACAATAACGCTGCACGTGTATCATTGAGCGATGCCCCCAACCTAACATTACCTGCATCTGCAATACGAATATCCTGATGCCAATGATACATCTGATATAGATGCTTACGAATAACATCGGCAGTCTCATTGAATGGGTCTATTTTGCTTGCTCCGCAGCCAACTAATATAACATCCGTTTCATTAATATCAAAATCTTCGGCAAATGCGTATTTGATCTTTGCACCCCATTGCAATGGGTGATATTTTACTCCTTCCTGCGCTTCAGTAAAGTGTACAGGTTCAAAAAAAGCTCTTAAATCTTGCATGTGTATTTAAAATGGTGCTTAAAAGTAAGCAAATTCAAAATCTAAAGTTCAAAAGTAAAAATTCAAAATGCTTATCTACCTAACAATAAACACGAAAATAATGTGGAGAAAATATTACTTTGCAGCAGTAAAAACGATTGATTAGGTCAGCTCGATTTTATTTATTGTTAAAAAAGGTTAGTACCTGAAAAAATTACTGGGAAAAAGCTCGTGATTTTTATATTTTTGAACATCAACCACATCTATGGCTACAGGCAAAAAATCTAAACCTACATATTTCAATGCCATATTGGGCGTGGCTCTGGTGCTTTTCTTACTGGGAGTACTGGGTTGGCTGGTTATCAATGGTCGTGCACTCTCCAGAGCTTTTAAGGAAGATTTGGAAATCAGTGTAGACTTCCATGACAATACTACCGATGCCAATGTTGCCAAAATGCAATCTATTCTTGATAAACAAGCTTTTGTAAGAACCACAAAGATTATTACAAAAGAAGAGGCTGTAAAAATGGAAAACCAGGTAGAAGGAACAAATGTTGTTGACTTCTTAGGCTATAATCCATTATTTACTTCTGTTGCTGTTAAACTACACGAAGAGTATGTAAACAAAGACAGTCTGGCTAAAATAAAACTTTTTATAATGCAAAGTAACATCGTTCGCGATGTTACCTGGCCAAATGTAGTGGTAGACCAGATGAATAGCAATTTCAGAAAAATTGGTATCATATTGGGCTCTATCTCTATTGTGCTGTTGATTGTAGTTGTGTTTCTTATCGACAACACAGTAAGGTTAGCAATGTTTAGCAACAGATTCCTGATAAAAACCATGCAAATGGTTGGTGCTACACAAACTTTCATTACCAAGCCTTTTGATATGAGAGCATTACTTAATGGCCTTATCAGTGGTGTTATTGCAGTTGTTGCACTATGGGTGGTAATGTCTTTCGCTACTAAGCAATTACCGGTGCTTACGCTGCTCAATGACCCAATGTTGGTGGGTTCGCTGATGGGTGTTATGATATTACTGGGCATCATCATTTCATTAGTAAGCACACACCGCTCAGTAGTGAAATATTTAAAAATGCATTTAGACGACTTATATTAATTTCATTTTATAAATTTGCAATCATGTCTACTATACCAAAAATACCACAACCAATAAAAGTTGCCCCTAGAACAGCAACATCATCAAGACCGGGAGTTGCTCAGAAATCTCAATCTGAACAGACTTTCCTTTTCGACAAAGAAAATTATACATGGATGATTGGTGGTGTTTTGCTCATCTTAATCGGTTTCTTTTTGATGGCCGGTGGTAAGAGTGCAAACCCTCATGAGTTTAACTATAGCGAAATTTATAGCTTCCGTCGTATCACATTGGCACCTATTGTTGTGCTTCTTGGCTTTGCTGTAGAAGTATATGCAATTATGAAAAAGCCAAAAGAAACGGCAGCAGAAGTAGCTAAAGAGAGCGTAGCTTAACCAATATTAATAGCCCTTTTATAATGCCGTTCAAAAATATTGAACGGCATTTTTTTTACATCTCGATAATGACTATCAAATGAGTTTCACCATTCAATATTGCTCAGATTTACATTTGGAATTTGATGAGAATAGAAAATATCTGAACAGAAACCCCATAATACCTAAAGGTGAAATATTATTGCTTGCAGGAGATATATTGTTATTGAAAGAAATAGAAATGCACTATGACTTTTTCGATTACCTGTCGGCAAACTTCAAACAAACATATTGGATACCCGGAAATCATGAGTATTACGGCAGCACACTGAGCAACTGGCCATCACCACTCAATATACCAATTAGACACAATGTAACATTGGTCAACCGGCAAACCCTTGTTCATGAAGATATAGTTATTATTACCAGTACTTTATGGAGTCACATTTCACCTGCCAATGAGTTGATCATTCAGAAAAACCTCTCTGACTTCAGAATGATTCGCAACACAGAAAAGCAGTTATCTGTTACAGATTTTAATGAAATGCACTTAAGTGAGCTCACATTTATTAAAAATGCATTGTCTGAAAACACAGACAAGAAAAAGATTATCCTCACCCACCATATCCCCACCCTAAAAAACTACCCTAAAGCGTTTATTAATAGTGTCTATACTGAAGCCTTTGCTACAGAGCTACACGATATGGTATTAGCATCAGATGCTGCATATTGGATTTATGGCCATCACCATAAAAATATACCGGCATTTAAAATTGGCAATACAACCTTACTCACCAATCAACTGGGCTATGTAAGCCACTACGAACACAAGGAATATAGAAGAGATGCGACAATAAGTATTTGACATAAAAAAACTGCGACCGAAAATCGATCGCAGTAGAATATTGAAATAAAATAGATTTTTTATTTTTTGCCATAAAGCTTGCTCTTCACTAAACCCCATTTGTGAAACCTATGAGTAAGTGATACACGAAGTACTCCACGACCGTATTTCATACTGCGCTTGAAGTTGATACTTGATGCTTCAGGGAAATATTTTGTTGGACATGTAACTTCTGCGATTTCAAAACCGTTCATGAAAATCTGAGAAATCATCTCATTATCAAAAACGAAGTCATCACTATTATGAGTAAAATCAATAGAGCGGATAACATCTGCAGTAAATGCACGATAACCTGTGTGATACTCGCTCAACTTCTGACCAATCATAATGTTTTCAAACAATGTCAAACATCTATTGAACACATATTTGTACATTGGCATACCACCCTTTAATGCTCCCATACCAAGAATACGAGATGCCAATACCACAGGATATAGCTCATTAGCTATAACCGATGACATAGCCATAATCAGCTTAGGAGTGTACTGATAATCAGGATGAAGCATAATTACAATGTCAGCACCTATTTCCAGTGCCTTCTTATAACAGCTTTTCTGATTACCACCATAACCTTTATTCACCTCATGTTTAATGATATGCTTGATTCCCAGTCTCTTACCTGCTTCTACAGTACCATCAGGACTGTTATCGTCAACAAGAACAACATCGTCTACGATGTCAAAAGGAATCTCTTTATATGTACGTTCAAGCGTAAGTTCCGCCTTATATGCGGGCAATACGACAACTATTTTTTTACCGTTGAGCATAATGAAGGTCAAATATAAAATTTGAATGCAAGAAACTATATTTTTTTTAAAGGTAATTATTACATAGAGGCTGTTTTTAATGAAAATTTAAGATTAAACACCTATATATTAATCATTAACACCATAAAAACAATCACTCATAACAATATTCCATTATCTGAAAGACAATAAAAACCGGTTTAATCTGCAATAATCTTAATGCCCGTTTGTGTAAACTCTATTTTACGCTTTTTATAAAGTGCACCCAATGTCATCTTAAACGTTTTTTTACTTACACCAAAGAATGCATAGATCTCTTCCGGATCAGACTTGTCATTATAAGGCAAGTATCCATTATTTTCAGTCAGCAGGTTCAATAGTTTAGTTTCCTCACTCACTACTTTTTCATATCCCTTGGTGCCTAATGAAACATCGATCTTACTATCAGGTCTTATGTGCTTAATGAAGCCTTGTACCTTATCCCCTATTTTTAGATCTGCAAATACTTCATTAAAGTGCAGCACGCCTAAATGCTTACTATTGATGATAACTTTATAGCCTATGTCTGTTTTCAAGAAAACAACCAAATCAACTACTTCATTTTCAGCAACAGTAAGATCATGATTACTTAAAAATCTGTCTATTTTCTCGGTAGCAGTTACTCTTCCTGTTTTTTCATCAATGAACAAATAAACAAAGTATTTGTTACCGGGTTGCATTCTCGATACCATTTGTGATACCGGCAGAAAAACATCCTTCATAATACCCCACTTCATAAAAGCACCATGAGGGGTGATATCAACTGTTTCCATCATAACAATATCACCTACCTGCCCTACCGGATGTGTAGTTGTTGCTGTGAGCCTTTGTTCATTATCGTGATAAACAAAAACAGTAATTTCATCATCAGGTTTCAAGCCGGCAGGCACATAACGCTTAGGAAGCAATATTTCATCTTCTCCACCATCTAAGTACATCCCAAAATCGACTTCCTTTACTACCCTTAGGGTATTATATTTCCCTACATTAACCATATTCTACTCTTATTGCTGCAAAATACACCATTTGCATGTATCCCCGAAACATTAACCGCTTTATTGGCATTTAAGATTGAGACAAACAAGTAATCCTAACCCATGAATGCCTTTTAGCAATATCGCTTTTGAATGTACCGGGCATAAAAAAAGACGTGTATTACACGTCTTACAATGATCAGATTTGCTGTAAGTTATATTAAACTAATTTAACGTTTACTGCATTCAAACCTTTTTTACCATTCTGTACGTCAAAAGACACTTGGTCTTTTTCGCGTATTTTGTCGATAAGACCTGATACGTGTACAAAAATGTCCGGACCTCCGTTTGACGGTGTAATGAAACCAAATCCCTTAGTTTCATTGAAAAATTTTACTGTACCTTCTTGCATTGTAAATGATGTATAAAAATTAGCAATAACCAAAGCTACAAATTTTCTTGAAAAAAAATAAAATTATACAGTTTTTTTTCTGCCATACAAATTCACATAATTACTGACTAATTTTAGTCGCTAATAACTACCTTCTATGAGACTTTTTATGGGTGCAATTTTTATGGTGCTGTATGTTGTATGGGTACTATACAGACTATTTATTACCAAAGATTTGAAACAACATAAATCAGACTTTTACGCATTAACGTTCTTTGTTGTTATCTGGTTGTGTATTTACTACTTTATATTCTTCTAGCAACGGCTATCAAAATAACAAAAGCGGATGCACTACAAAAAGTAGGACATCCGCTAATTACATTTATCTGATCAATTAATTAGTTGACTTTAATTTTTCCTTAAACACCTTTCTGAATTTTTCCACCTTTGGGCGAATTACGAAAGAGCAATATGGCTGCTCACCATTTTCATTAAAATAGTTTTGGTGATAATCATCTGCTTTATAGAAAACAGTAAATGGTGCTATCTCCGTTACTACGGGTTTATCAAAAACTTTTTCGTCAGTAAGCTTCTTTTTATACTCTTCTGCTTTCTTCTTCTGCATTTCATTATGGTAGAAAATAGATGAACGATATTGAGTACCCACATCATTGCCTTGCCTGTTGAGCTGAGTAGGATCATGAGTCATCCAGAATGCAGCAAGCATTTCATCATAACTGATAATAGAAGGATCATAATAAATATTACAAACCTCGGCATGACCGGTCGTGCCATTGCACACCTCTTTATAGGTAGGGTTCTTAACGTGTCCGCCGGTAAACCCTGACTCTACTTTAATAACACCCTTTAATTGTTGAAACTGAGCCTCAGTGCACCAATAACAACCGGCACCAAAAGTAGCAGTATCGATATGACTTGAGACCTGTGGGGTATGTTCATTCATTATTTGAAATGTTTTAGATTTTTGAAGATTAGCATGCTGTCCGAATGCAGTAAAACCTACAACCTGTAGCAAGAGAAAAAAGCCGTGTTTGAGTCTGTTATACATTGTTTATCAAATTTAAGACTATATACGAGCATAATGACAGTAAAGATTTCTATAGGGGTATTTAAAGCACCGTATACTACCCTATTCTCCAAAACCCTTTACCAGAGCGCATTACAGCATATTAAAAAAGCTTGACTTCACAACAAAAAAATATACTATCAAGAAATATATAGAAAAAGACAAAAAAAGACTTTGAAAATCAACTCAATGCTTTAATTTTGTCCTCGGAGAGATGGCAGAGTGGTCGATTGCGGCGGTCTTGAAAACCGCTGACTGTCAAAGGTCCGGGGGTTCGAATCCCTCTCTCTCCGCATAGTGAAAAAGCCCCATTTTTGGGGCTTTTTTATTGATAATCAATGCCGTTTTTGGAGTAAAAAAGATCATTTTGGAGTTATTTAGCACTGTTTTAGCACTGTTTTTTTAAGCTAAATTGTTGCCTATAAAGGGTTTCACTTCTTTTTAGCACTGTTTTTTCTAATAATGGCTAATGCTCGCTTGGCACTTAGTGCCTCCGCATCCGCCTTTTTTTGCTCAATTTTGGTGAGCTTCGCAGGCTTTTCTGGATTAAAAACTTCGGTAAGTACTTCTTTTGCCAACTCTTTTGCAGTTGGTGCTTCGGATTCTTTCAGCTTTTGTGTGATGGTATAGATCTTCATATTGGGTGGTAACACCTTAAATACCTCTCTATACTTTTCCAGAATCTGATTAAGAAGGTTTTGGACATGCATTATATGCTCCAAAGTTATTTCAAGCCCAACATGAACATCATTATGTTGGTGCAGTTCAAACTTACCTTTTAAGTCGTTTAACTTCAAACCTAATGCATCTGCATTGCTCGAATTGAAGTCTACTCCATATTTGACTCTTGCGGTGTGTTGGAATGATGTTGTAAAGCTCATTTCAAAATCTGCAATTATTAATCCGATTCTCATGTCACAAAAATATTAGAAACTCCTCATGTTTTACGTTTATAGATTTTACTGAACTATCCCTGGCTGAAGCCTACTTGAAACCATATTCTACTGGTAAATAATAGCATTATCTGCTTCTAAAGACTTGTCAAACAGGAGTCCTGCTGCATCTGAGTGTTTCAAGTGATAATCAAGCCAGGGTACCAAATACCTGTTGATGATCCGATGTTGCTCTTCTTTCGTTATCTCTGGTTTAGGTTTACACGTACCCTCGCCAAAGCTGCATGTAAAGCTCTTATCAGCCATCAGGCAGTGACTGCCGCCCTTTATGCCAATGTAATGCTTGCTTTTGCTGCTCAGCCCATCATACATGGGTAACTGGTTTGTTTTGGCAGGCGTGATACAATCATTTAACCCAGCAAATACAAGTGCAGGTACTTTGATATTTTTTGCTGCTGTGATTGCTGATGGCTTCGTCTCTGCTGCCGCAAGCGTTGCTATCGCTTTGATGCCTGGATCGTTTGCTGCTGCAATGAACGCAGAACCACCGCCCATGCTATGACCCATTACACAATTCATTGTGTCCACCTTATTGTAGAATATGGAACCAGGTGTATTGCCGAGCACTAATAGCTTTTTAAGGATGAATGAGAGGTCTTTGCCCAATTCCCCATGACTTGGTGAGAACGAAGATTCTGATGTCGGAAATGCCACTATATAGCCATTAGGGACTACTGCTTCCCAGATATTCTGGTACGCATCCCATTTCATCACAAAGCCATGTCCGAAGCTAATGGCTGGCACCTTACTTTTCAGCGTTTTTGAAAAACTAACGTTTTCACCTGCTGCATCA
Organism: Chitinophagaceae bacterium; assembly: GCA_947454715.1. Lineage (GTDB taxonomy): Bacteria > Bacteroidota > Bacteroidia > Chitinophagales > Chitinophagaceae > Flavipsychrobacter. The sequence continues at coordinate 70 of CANGMZ010000037.1, read as the reverse complement.
GCAGGATAGTATATCTCGCATGGTACCGCTCTGTTGTTTCTGGAGCTATCGATCAGGGTCATTGTTACAT
>CANGMZ010000036.1 GCA_947454715.1 Chitinophagaceae bacterium | reverse complement strand
TTACACCAACTAATAAGTACATAGATCGTAACTATCTTCAGTTTCAGATTAAATGCACAATCCTGAATAGATAATTTACTGATTTCATTTTGTATAAATAATAAAGGGGTTCATGCCCCTTTATTATTTATACAGTAGTTTTTTTAGTACTATTAATTTACATCTCTTACAGATCCTGCACCTGAAATGTCTTTGGTAATTACCGGGTGTCCTTTATACTTTATTTTACCTGCACCATTAATATTTACATTAAGGGTTTTAATAGCAGTAATATCTGCTTTTGCTGCACCAGATATTGATGTAGTTACTTCAGCTGCTTGCAATGGGAATGCTTCAATTTTACCGGCTCCGCTTATTTCGTAGGCCGCTTTCTGCACAGTTCCTGCCTTTATTTCTATATCTGCAGCACCGGAAACATCTGTAGAGAAATTTGTCACATTCAGACTGTCAATCATTAGTTTGCCAGCTCCCGATAGAGATACTTTAAAATCGTTACCTGTAAGGCTACCGTGAATATCTGCATTGGTAGCTCCGTTCAGCTCAAGAGCGGACAAAGAAGGTACAATGATTTCAGCTGTAGTACCATCTCTATTATCGAGCGACCAGCCTGACTCCAAATCAGTGTATATCTCCAGCTTATTGCTATCTGTTTTTGTTTTTATATGCGACAGCAGGTTCTCATATCCTTTTAGAATAAGGGTAGGTTGTGCTCCCGGTTGAACGGTTATGATTGCCTTCATATCAGCACCTATTTGGAGTGCTGTGAATGCTGTGATTGTACGTGCAGATGTGATTTTGCTGCCTTCGCCTCTCAATCTTTTACCATGGCAAGAGGGGAGTGAAATAGCAATGCCGGCGGCCAATGTAAATAATAAGATATGCTTTTTCATGATTACTGGTTTTACCTGCTAAATGTAGTAAACTTTATGCAGGTAAGGCAATAATTATAAGCAGGAGCAAGATGATTATGCTGTCCGGTTAGATTTCCACCAGATGTAGCCTAATGTACACATGATGCCTAAAGGAAGAAATGCTAAATAGATGATTCCTCCGTTGAGTCCTTTAGCACTTTTATCATCGAGTCCTTGTGCCGTTTTTGTACAAACAGAACAGCCCTGACCTTTCATGTTTGGAACTACGGCTGTCATCAGCAATATGATCAGTAAATATTTCTTCATTACTGCAAAGTTAGGTTATGTTTATCCATTACAACCGGCAGAATTGCACCGATTATTAATATTATAAATGCTGTACGTATTGATAGTATGGAGAGATAAACCAATAAACCAATACGCCTGTGATACTTACATACAACCATAATGGCCATGTGTATTTAGCAAGTTTTTTATGCTTTTCGTATTCGCCGGTTAACGATCTGTAGGCAGTGAACAATGCGAATGGCAATATGATTGTAGCTAATGGTATATGCGTAGCTAAAATGAATATATAGGCATAGTACTTGCCATCATGAGGGCCTCCGTATTTTGTTTCGCCAGCAAACAAGTGGTGACCTACATAGGAGAGCAGAAATAATGAAGATAAGATTATTGCAAACAGCATAAGTCGTTTATGCATTACGTACTGTTTGTTTTTTACCGTTATAAGTCCTGCAATCAATAATACGGTTACTGCAGAGTTGATAATAGCATTAGCCAAAGCAAACAGATGAATATCAAAACCAAGATTCCAATCCAATTTGTATTTTGAGGTAATAGCAACTAATGCAAATACAGCTATTGAAGCTATCCAGATGATCAACTGTGCTTTTTTGTCATCTTTTTTAAACAGTGGAGTAAGCATGTGTAAAATTACTTTAAAAGAGAACATTCCTCTATGATAAATATCAATAGGGGATTATTTTTTCTTTTTACGATCTTTTTCAAGTGTCAGCAATACAATGTCATCAGCACATTTGCGAACATCTGTGTCGTTAAGGCCATTGTAGTAACCTCTGATGAAACGATTTTTGTCTAGTAATACTAATTTCTCAGAATGTATAAAATCGTCTGCACCACCATCGCCAGGGCCTGTTACTAGTCCCAGTTGCTTGCGGGCAAATTCATAAATAGTTTTTTTATCACCGGTAAGGAACCACCAATGATCAGGATTTGCATCGTAATGATCAGCATACGTACGTAATACCTGAAACGAATCATGTTCCGGCATAACCGTAATAGAGATAAAATGCACATCATTATTGAGATTTGCTTCTTTTTTAGGATCCTTTCTAAAGCCGCTCTGAAGCGTATGCATGCTCTTTGATAGTTTTGGGCAAGTAGATGAACATTCTGTAAAGAAGAAGTCAATTACGACCATCTTGTCTTTCAGGTCAGTATTCAGAGAAACTTTTTCGCCTACTTGGTTGGTAAGCACTAAATCCCCAACCTGATGATAGGTGGTGTCGTATTTTGGTGGATTACCTGAACTATCTATACGTTCAATAATATAGTGCTGTGGAAGCTTTACTTTGCCCTTAGATAGTTTGTTAACTATAAGGTATAAAGAAAGCGGTAGCAAGAAGGCTACCGCTATACCAATAAGAAATTTATTATTAGATTTTTTCTGAGTCATTATTGTGCTACATGTTCAATACCGTGGTCACGAGTAGGTGATGTAGAGTTCATGTGTAACCAGAAACCACCATCTGCAAGGAACGCTATGATAAACCAAACAAACAGTACCAAAGGAATGAGTACCACAGTCATAAAGTTTTTCTTTTCATCTCCAAGGTGCATAAATATTGCAACTATGAAACCGGCTTTTACCAAAGTAAGGCTAAGGTAAACGAATGCAAGAACAGGTTTTGGAACACTGTGGCTCAACTGCATACCAATGAATACCTCAACTAAAGTTATTGCGAGAAGTATCCAGAATACTTTCCATATTTTTTTAATCTGCGTTTTACTTTCTGTAGACTCAATATCTGAGTGATGAGACATAACGCCTGAGTAGAGCTTTGATTGATCTCCCTCATATAAGTGCTGAATACTGTCGGTATTGTGGTGTGAAGACATTTTCTGAGTATTTTAATATTGTTGTGATGAGTAAAAATTAGAGTAGGTAGAAGCAAGTGAATACGAATACCCAAACCAGATCCACAAAGTGCCAGTAAAGACCAACTTTTTCAACCATTTCGTAGTGACCACGGCGCTCGTAAGTGCCATTAACTGTATTGATCAGCATAAGTATGTTGAAGATAACACCGCTCGTTACGTGACCACCATGGAAACCGGTAATCGTAAAGAAGTAGTTGAAGAAGCTGTGAGTAGACTGCATAGCAACCAATGGCTGTGTTGCGAATATGTTCATCACTTCTTTTGAATCAGTGTTGTAGAACTGCTGGAATTCATGAACAGGTGTATTCACGTTTGTGAAAGTACCCCAAAGACCACCGCACTCACCCGCAAGGTGTGTCCACTCCCAAGCCTGACAGCCTAAGAACGCAGCACCACCGATGATCGTCCATAACAACCAAGTTGCAACACTTTTCTTATCACCATAATGACCTGCATGTACTGCAAGTACCATTGTTACAGAACTCATGATGAGTATGAATGTCATCAAACTCACAAACAATAACGGTAGGTTATGTCCTTCCAAAAATGGGAATGACTTAAACACTTTGTTTGCATCGGGCCAAACGGCGCTAGAAAATCTGGTTGTACCATAAGCAATCAGTAAAGCACCAAATGTAAGTGCATCTGAAAGCAGGAAGAACCACATCATCATTTTTCCGTAGCTCACGTTAAAAGGGGAACGACCTCCTCCCCATAGATTTTGCTCCTGTGCTGTTGTAGCTGTAGCTTGCGACATAGACTGTTTTATTATTTCAGGTTGTGAATTTGAGTGCGAAAATGCGAACAATTTTATTGATTTACCAGAAAGAAAACAAATAAATATATCCATAATGCATCAACGAAGTGCCAATAGCTGCCAACTATCTCCAATCCGGTGGTGTTATAGACCTTTATTTTAGTTCTGAAAGAGCGAAAAAAAGATATGATCATAGCCACAATTCCACCTAAAATGTGGGCGATATGTAAGCCGGCAATCACAAAAAGGAACGATTCACTTGGATTTCCGTTTACGCGAACTGTAGTTACTTCGTTCAATGTTTGTCCATTGATTCTTACAGCCTGACCTAAATGATATAATTCATAAAACCCATAATACTGTAGTGCGCAAAAGAGACTTCCAAGAATAATTGTGGTTAATAATAGCAATCTGTAACGCGGAATTTGTCTTTCCTTGAATGCCTTTGTAGCCAGAAATAGGGTAATGCTACTGAGAATAATAACTACTGTAGAGTACCAAAATACCTGAGGTAGGTGAAAATAACGCCAGTTACCCTGAGCTTCACGAACCATATAACCACTGGTAAGACCTGCAAACATCATACTAATGCTGCCCATGGCTATCCACATCGCAAATTTGTGCGGATGTATTTTTTTACCTTGTGTTTTATTTTCCTTCAATATTCCTTCCATGACTGTATTCTTTACGCCTCAATAATGAAAAATCATTTATATTTTATCACATATCAGTGCCAGAAGTATTACGGGCAAATAGATAAATGATGCAAACATTACTCTACGGGCAGATTTGTGGTCGTTGTTGCGGTAAAACATCACCGAAGCAACAAAGTACATGATACCGCAAAGCAGGCAAATATACATGCCGTAGTTTCCGGTAAGCTGTAAAAAACGTGGTACAACAGCCATTGGTATTAATACCAAGCTGTAAAACATGCATTGTAATCCTGTAAAGCGTGTTTCTTTTTCACGCGTTGGTAGTAACCTTATTCCTGCTTTGTTATAATCGTCAAATGCTACATAGGCAATAGCCCAAAAGTGAGGGAATTGCCAAAAGAATTGTAAAAGGAATAATACCCAACCACCTACACTACCAACACCCATAAATGACCCTGTAGCTGCTACCCAACCGATAAGTGGGGGTAATGCACCTGGTATTGCGCCTATAAACACGGCAATAGGGTGTACTTTTTTCATTGGTGTATATGCAAATGCATATAACAAAAGAGAAATGAAACTTAGTAACCCGGCTTGAAAATTGAAATAATAACTTAGTAGTATCGCTCCACCAATTCCGGTAATAGCAGCAAAAATCCATGCTTCCATTTGTTCCATACGGCCATCAGGCATAGGGCGCAATTTGGTGCGGTTCATGAATTTATCACTTTCGCGTTCCAGTATCTGGTTGATTGTATTTGCACCACCGGTTACCATCATTCCCCCAATGAAAAGGGTGATGATTTCTTGCCAAACTCGAGGATTAGTCCAGCTAAAATGAATGCCCGGAGCCATTAAATAGCCTATAACGCTACTGAATACCACCATACCACTGAGATTTGGTTTCAGTAACTGATTGTAGTCTTTAGCACGGCTCATCGCCACTATATGCCATTTTGCCTTAATAGACTGTTCGTGCAACATTAATTTGTCAGAAATATATTATGATAACAGGTTGCAAAACTACAACATTTTATGTTTTCATTAAGGAAAGAGAAAATAGAATTTTTAAAAAATATTCGTTTCTGCTGCGGATTATAGACCTTTTCTATCTGGCTATAAATACAGGAACGTTTATTTTGTGTCTTACTGAGTTAATCGTTTCCCCAAATAACCAATCTTTGGCTGTTTTATGACCATGACTACCAATGACGAGTAAATCACAATTGTTTTCGTTTACAATCCGTGATATTTCGCTAATCCTATCTTTAAAGCCTAACACCCCTGTTACGTTAAGTCCTTTTGCTTGGAGTAGTGCCACATATTCATTCATTGTTGTTTGGTCATTCTGAGTCTCAAAGTCTTCTGCTTTGTTTCCCATAACTGTAGCTGATGCGCTCTCTACAATATGTACAAGTATAAGTGAGGTACCTTCTTTGGCTAATCTTATGGCATATTGAAGGACTAATTTGTCTCTGTCACTAAAATCAAGTGCAAGAGCCACTTTTGAAAATGAGATTTGCCCTATTTCAGATACCAGATCTGCAGGCACTATTTTATGTATTTGTTTATGGCTTTCATGTCGCTTTAAAATAAATGGGTAAAATATAGTGATAAGTAGTACTACAGATATGAACGTAACAACAATTACAATAAGCGCCTTGAGCCATATACTGTTTGTCATACCAAACCATTGCTGCACATTATCTGCAACCAGTTTTATATTCAGAACAAGTATAATGCCTGCTATTAGCCAAGACGCAGCTTTGGTTGTGTTGCTGATGGTAAATTGTCCCATTTTTACTTTGTCACTTACAAAATGTATCAGCGGGATAACTGCAAATGCCAATTGCATACTCAGTAAAACCTGACTAAAGACCAGCATGTCATCTAGCTTTGAATCTCCTGCTATTACTATTACTAATACTGCAGGTACTATAGCTAATAGTCTGGTTATCAGTCGTCTTGCTATTGGGTTTAAGCGCAGGTGTAGATAGCCTTCCATAATTATTTGCCCAGCGAGAGTACCCGTAACTGTTGAGCTTTGTCCGGCTGCAACTAATGCTATAGCAAAAAGGATTGCAGCCCATTTGCTACCCAATAGTGGTGCAAGTAGCTTATGCGCATCTTGTATAGATGCTATATTATGGTTTCCGGTATTAAAGAAAACAGTTCCTGCTAATATTAAGATGGCAGCATTGACTAAAAAGGCAATGTTTAATGCTATTGCGCTATCCAGAATATTGAATCGTATAGCCTTTTTAATAGATGCAACATCTTTGCCTATTTTTCGTGTTTGTACCAATGCCGAATGGAGATATAGGTTGTGTGGCATTACCGTAGCACCTATGATGCCTATTGCAATGTAGAGGGCTGTGTGATTGGGCAGGTGTGGGATGAAGCCCAGTGCCACTTTGTTCATATCTGGTTTTGCGAAAAATATTTCTGTAAGAAAACAACCGCCGATGATAGTTATAAGACCTATTATAAATGCTTCCATTTTGCGCATACCCAGCTTTTGCAGGTAGAGCAATAAGAATGTATCTAAAAGAGTGATGAGTACTCCCGTGAGCATTGACAAGCCAAAAAGAAGATTTAGGCCAATTGCCATTCCTAAAATTTCGGCCAGGTCGCATGCAGCTATTGCTATTTCAGCAAGTCCATAAAGTACATAATTTACATAAGGAGGGTAGAGGTCTCTACTACATTGCGCTAAATCTCTTCCCTGAACGATACCCAGCCTTGCGCTTAATGACTGTAATAATAATGCCATGAAATTACTCATTAACAGCACCCAGAGGAGCATGTACCCAAACTGGCTACCGCCTGCAATGTCTGTAGCCCAGTTTCCTGGGTCCATATACCCAACGCTTACCAAGTATGCCGGGCCAAAGAATGCAAATACTTTTTTCCATTTACTACCCTTACTACCGGGGTCTATTGATGCGTGAACATCTTGTAGTGATCTTTCGTTTATATGCTCGGTCATTACACTAATTCTCGTTAATATCAACGGCAATAAATCACTAGTCGCCGTTGCTAATATAAATATACGAACAAAAGTAGTTTATAAAATTAGGTAAGCCAAATTTTATAAATTTGCCTTAACATATTTATTGCCTTGTTGATAAAGAATAATTAATTAATCAATAACCTCGAAAAATCAGATGATTGCAACAAAAGGTTTTATAAATTTGTCGCACATCAGAAAAAAAAGAAGATACATGACACCTGATAAGATAAAATTTGGTACCGACGGATGGAGAGCTATTATAGCACAGGATTTCACCGTATATAATGTAGCCAGAGTAAGTAAAGGTCTGGCAGACTGGTTGTTGAAAGATCATAAAGCACCTAGCGTTGTTGTAGGTCATGACTGCCGTTTTGGTGGTGAATTGTTTGCTGAAATGGTAACTAAAGTGCTTTGTGCTAATGGCGTAAAGGTGCTGTTGTCTAAAGGCTTTATCAGTACACCGATGATTTCATTGGGTGTTTTAAAGCTGAATGCTCAACAAGGTGTTGTTATTACAGCTTCACATAACCCGCCATCTTACAATGGTTACAAGCTTAAAGGTGCACATGGTGGACCTTCAAGCCCTAAAGATATTGCGGCAGTTGAAGCATTGATACCGGAAGATGTAACCATACCTTCAGAGTCTCTGGCTTACTATCAGGAAAAGGGTTTATTGGAATATGTGAACCTTGAAGATATGTATGTTGACTACATCAAAACAAAGTTTGATTTTGATGCATTGTCAAAGTCGCCATTCAAAATGGCTTATGACGCAATGTTTGGTGCGGGTCAGAATGTGATTCGCAGATTGTTACCAAATGCTGTATTATTCCATTGCGACGAAAACCCTGGTTTTCATGGTCAAGCACCAGAGCCATTGGATAAAAACCTGCAGGAAATGGCTAAGGCTATTGCCGCTACACCAGAGTTAAAAGTTGGTTTGGCTACAGATGGTGACGCAGATAGAATTGGTCTGTTTGATGAAGATGGAAAATTTGTGGATGCTCATAATATTATCTTGCTGCTTATACATTATCTACACAAGTATAAGGGTATGAATGGTAAGGTTGCCATAGCATTCTCTGTTACAGACCGTGTAAAGAAGATGTGTGAACACTATAATCTTCCTGTTGAGGTTACTGCTATCGGCTTCAAATACATTAGTGAAATAATGGTAAATGAAGATGTGTTGGTGGGTGGCGAAGAAAGTGGTGGCATTGCTGTTAAGGGGCATATTCCGGAGCGTGATGGTATTTATGACGGTTTGGTACTTTATGAATTCATGACCAAGTCAGGCAAAACACTTAAAGAACTTTGTGAAGAGGTGTATGCAATTGTTGGTCACTTTGTGTATGAGCGTAACGATTTGCATGTAGAGAACAGCAAAAAAGAAGCAATCATTGCAAAAGCTCAGGCTAATGGTTATGCTCGTTTTGGTAAGTATGAATTTAATAGAGTAGAAACGATAGATGGCGTTAAGTATCACCTCACTAACGGAGGTTGGATGATGCTTCGTGCTTCTGGTACAGAGCCTGTTTTGCGTATCTATGCAGAAGGAAACAGCAAGGAAGAGACATTGGATATACTTGAAGATGTGAAGAAGGAGATTCTTTAGTTTATTGATAATTAGAATATTATGCGCTTTGTCTCAAGTAGACAAAGCGCATTTTTGTGCCGGATTTACTAATCTTTTAACTTTATTTACAAAGTCAATACACCACACTTTATCTTATCTTTGAAAGGTTCATAAACTTGTACACTTCTTTTAGAATCATATAATTACTGTGACGTTTACACTCATTTTTATAGCAATAACTGTATTAGTGTCTATTGCAGCTTTCAATAACAGAGACCTGATCAATAAATTGATCTTATATCCACGTATTATGTCGCGTCCGGCAGAATACTACAGATTATTAAGTTCCGGTTTTATACATGCAGATTGGAATCACTTGATATTCAACATGTTCACATTATATTTTTTCGGTCGTAATGCAGAATATGTATTGGGTGAGTTTTTCCCTCAGAGTGCCGGCATTGTGTTTTGTGTACTGTATCTGTCCGCAATAGTCATATCATCGTTGCCATCAATGATCAAGCACAGAGACAATAGTCATTATGCTGCGCTTGGGGCATCTGGTGGGGTATCGGCAATTTTGTTCTTCACCATTTATTATTTCCCATGGGCGGGCATTCAGATTTATTTCATTCCAATAGGTATTCCGGCCATCATATATGGAGTGTTGTATTCAGCGTATTCTTTTTATATGGCAAAGAAGGGAAATGATAATGTAGGTCATGATGCCCATCTGGGTGGTGGTATTTATGGCTTTATATTCGCGTTTTTGGTTGATCCTACACATGGGCGTATGTTTTTGGAGCAAATTACACACCCTGTGTTTCATTAATGTGCATGTTAATTAGCGTTTTTCTTTCCTGATAACCAACACTTGTTGCGTTGACTCTTTAACCTTAAAACGTTCATCAAGTCGCATACCTGTTAGCCAAACAATACGTTTGTTGCACTCCAATACCCAGACATGCTCTTTTTCGTGTATCGGCATTTTGGCTTCAATCAGTAGTTTGCTCACTTTCTTTTTCTTCATCTTCATGCCCAATGGATATAGGTAATCACCTGTTTTCCATTTGCGGAGTATTAGCGGGAATGTTACTTTATCTAATGCAATGAATGCGGTATTTGTATCAGTATCAAGCTGTTGTGGTGTGTTATTTATTGCAAAAGCGAAATGATCTTTCCCGGTATCAATAGTGCACGGGGCAGCGTCCACAACTATAATGTCTGTTGTGGTGCTCGGTAGGGTAGTAATAATAAGGAAATCTCTGTTTTTGATAATTCGGTGTGTATTTGATGACACATAGTGGCCGCTTTCTGATTGCAGTAAACCAAGTACATGAGGTACTTGTGCTGCATTGAATCCAAAAGGATGAATCAGTTCATAACAGATAGTAGATAACGGTTCTCTATGTTGAAGTTTCAACACAGGTATGTAGTAATCTTGTCCTCTTTGTTCTAACAGTTTCTTGCGCTCAGCCTCAATAGATCTTTTGTATAGAATTTCTGCCTCTCTGAAACGTGCTATGCTATCGTTAACGCTATTTACTGCGTTAGGAAACAATTCTTCAACTACAGGGATTATGTTTCGTCTTACTGCATTGCGCAGGTAGTCGTCACTGGCATTGGAAATGTCTTCTCTATAACGGATGCTGTTTTCATGAGCATAAGCGAGTATTTCAGGTTTACCGGCAAACAGCATAGGTCTTATGATATTATTCTGCTCGGGTAGTATGCCATGTATGCCGGCAATGCCTGTACCTTTAAACAGGTTTATGAGTAAGGTTTCAATATTGTCATTTGCATGGTGGGCAGTTGCAATTTTTGAATAATTATACTCTTTCCTAATCTCTTCAAACCATTCGTAACGTAATATTCTTGCAGTCTCTTGCGTTCCTTTTTTCCATTCTTCAGCATGTTTCTTTGTCTCGAAACGTACTGAGTGAAATGTAATATTATTTGCTAAACACCATTCTTTTACAAACTGCTCATCTCCATTCGCATCGGCTCCTCTTAACTGGAAATTGCAGTGGGCAACGGCAAATTTTAATTCGCTCTTTAAGAAAAGTGTTGCCATTACCATAGAGTCAACGCCACCACTTACGGTAATAAGTGTAGTTGTTGCCTCTTGGCAAAGATGATGCGTATTTTGAAAATGTTTGAATTGTGTAAGCAGGTTCATTATAATTATTCGGTTGATACCGGTTCGGTTATGTTTTAAATCTCAGCCTTAGTATACCAGGTCTTCATAAGCACTCTGTAACTCGCTATAGCTGTGCATATCTTTTGCTGCTTTAGCATGGGCCATCCCTTTTTCGTATATTGCAATAGCATTTGTTGGGTCGCCGTTACGTTCTAATAATTTGGCAAGATGGTAATATGTGGCAATATAACCTTCATCATTGTTCAGGTTATGCTCAAAACACTTTTTAGCTTCAGCTTCATTACCTTCCTTTACATATTCCAATGCCAGTGCATGATGCAGAAAGCAGTCATTTGGTGATTCCTTTAAAAAGGCAAGAAGTTTTTCTATCCTCTGGTTCATATTTGTTGAAATAATGCTGCAAATGTCCGCAAATCTGTCGGCATTTTGCAGAACGAAGTTTATTGTTGTTCCATTTTATTATGCACTTACAGTATTAAAATAAAAAACAGGCTGCGAGAACAGCCTGTTTCTAAAGATACTATCGTTACTGAAGATTATTTTGCAATGACAATTCTTGTTTGCAGTCTGTTGTTGCTGTTGTTATTATCAATGAACTGTACTGTATATACACCATTGTTGAGTGCAGAAGTATTAATTTGTTTGCTTACTTCATTACATTGCTCAGATATAACCACACGGCCCAACATATCTAATACTTTTATTGTGCCATTTACTTTGTCAATACCTGAAAGGTCAACATTCAATGTGTTTTGTGCAGGATTAGGGTACACTTCAAGACCAGTTGCATTTGCATTCAATTCACTTATACCGGCTGCCCAAGGTGTAGCATAGAAGTATTTAGTGAAACCGCAACCAAAGTCATGTGCATAAGTGCCACCGGTAGTGTAACCAGCCATTGGTATAATTGTTCCTGCTAGTTTCTTTACAAAGAAAGTACCTGAAGTGGTGCCTGAAGGATTAGCCCACCAATGTAAACCATTGCAACCCGCATCTGAAAGCTCCAGTCTGTAACAACCTGCTGTGAGCGTTACGGTATCGTTATAAGTAGTAGATATCTGAGCATCGGTTCTTTGAGCTACAACATTATTATTCATGTCATAAATCTTCCAGCTTGTTTCACTGTTGCTACCGCTTGTTGCTTCGTTGTTAGTACCCAGTGCCACCCTAATTGTTAGTGGGAAGATAGAAGCATTTACATATTGGCTGGTAAGCGTGTTGTTTGTTGCATCTTCATCTGCAGCACCATTTACACTGGTGATGGTTGCCGAAAAAGTGTTTGTTCCAGATACGCCTGATGCATTATCTAGGTCATACATTTCAGACATAGTGACATCAGTTTCTTCCATTGAAGCCAAAGTGCCACTCCATGGGTATGTAAGTACTGAACCGCCAACAACACCATACGAAATATTCATTGAGGTAATTGTTGTTGAACCTGTGTTTCTGATATGGATAGTTGGTTTTCCGCAAATTGTGTTTTCTCTGAAATGGTTTTCATCGTTTGTTGGTGAAACAATGTATTCAAGAGATGCGTCAACTGTTCTGTTCATTGCACCATAATAAATCAAATGAGCTTCTGTGGTATAGCTTGGTGACCCACCTGCAGCGGTATAACTATCAAAAGATATGTTTGTATTGAATGCACTTCCCGCAGTAATGCCAGGCAATATATTGTGATGAGGGTAAACCATTGCGCCCGGGCACCAGTTACCACGATCATATAACCATGTACCTGACTGAGGGTAAAGTTCATTTAGGCCACAATTATCTCTCCATATAGTTTTAGTGATAGCTGATGCACCATTAAGCATTACCTGGTAGTTCTTAGAGCAAAACTCGCTGCAACCTGTATTGTCTGCACCATGTCCGGTAACAGTGAATTTTAACTCAGCACTTTGCGTTCCAGTTGGTGCTGTTTCGTTTACAACAGGGAAATGTACATTGATGCCTGCTGAGTCGCCATAAGCAAAACTACCATGCCAAAGGCGTTTTACAGCAACTACATTACGTTCCGGTGTGCCTTCTATAAATGCAAATTTGATATTACCGGTGAACCCACCTGAGTATCCTGAGAAAAATATACGCATAACAGCAGGGCCTGTGAGTTTTGAAGCATAAGCTGTAACATCATAGACATAATGCTGTGTCCAAGAAAAAGGAGTACGAGGCGCTCCAGCATTTGCATAAGGGGTTATTAAACGACCTAATTCAAATGTATCAGTAGGGGTCATCAGGTAATTCTGCACAGTATAGTCCCAGTCTCCGCAATAGGTACTTCCGGATGGGCATACATATTTCCCGAGTGTAAAAATCATTAAGATTTTCCTGTATGTTGTAGCTGTTGTTGGGAATGTTATTGATGTATCGTAGCTGTTATAATAAGTTAGATCCACATTATTTGCCTGCACCCAAGTGGTGTCACCCGGAGCTGCCATTGCAACTTTTCCTGCACAGATAAGTGTTATAAGAATAAATACTATTTTTTTCATTTTAATTATTTGTCTCAAAATTAACGATTAAATGTTGTTGGCTTTTCTGCGCGGACACTAAAATACCATATTTTAGAATTAATACTACAAATTATTTAAAAATATCATTCGTAGTTGATTTTCATTCAGCTTTATATGATTTTTAAAATTGTATTTTATGTAGAATAAGGCTATTATTTGTGATCTTATGTATGATTTTGTTTTATGGTTAGTTGGTAAACTATAAAATTAGTTACTCTTTTTGACTACTCGTTTAGATCTTAGTTTAATACAGTTGTTGGAGTAAAATAATATATCATATACTCCATCATTTAGGTTATTCATGTCAATTTCATTGATGTTATTTTGTTGTATCACAGTTTGACCTCTGTCATTTATAATAACTATGTTGAGTATAAAGGGCGCTTCAATTTTTAGTCTGGAAGTTGATGGATCTGCGATTATTTTAATTTGTTGATTCAGCATTTCTGTACTGTCAGCTTCTTTGTCGTTTATTGTTATTTCTTCTGATGTCATTGTTCTACCTTTTTTATCGGTTGCCATAACAGCGTAGCTGCCACCTGATTGTGGTTTATAGGTTGAGTCTGTAGCACCTTGTATGGCTGTTTTGTTATGAAGCCATTGATAGGTTCGGTAGCCAGATGTAAATAATGTAAGACAGTTTTTAGTAATTTGAGGTATTTTGCCTTTTATTTTAATATGAATACTATCTTCATAAGTAGTCCCATTTACAGTGACTTTACAGTAATAAGTTGTTGATTTTGAAGGTTGCACATTGACTGTAAAGGCGGTGTCGCCGTTAGACCATCTTACTTTTACTTTTTGTTTTTCCATCCAGTTAAGGCGGGTATTGCAATCGAGTGCGAAATTGTAAGTATTGTCTTTTGCAAAATTATTAATACCGGATATGTGAATTTTACCTGCTACTTTTTTGCTTGTAAATAAGATAATATTATTGTCAAAGTCTGTAGCTGCATACAAATCATTCGCAATTTTTATTCCCCCATAACCTGCAGGTGCGGGTAATTGTGTTTCATTGTTTCTGTTAATTGTATATAGCTTGTTGTCAAAGTATAGCCCTCTTCTAAATATAATTTCTTGATCTGTATAATCTGTTAGTGTACAGAATTGGTAATATTTATCTTGATTCGTAGCCGTAGTGATTTCTTGCCTGTTCTGACCTTTTTTCTGCTCAAAAATATCTGTTGGTAGTGCGTTCCAGAAGTTGGCAAAGTGAGAATAGGCTATTGCGTTCCCATCTGGTGAGTATCTGCAGTTTTTGCTCCAAAGTTGCCAGTCATTAGTGAGGTTGGTTATTGCTTTATCAGCTATTATATATTCAAAGATATCTCCATCTCGTGTGAGGTTGGGATATTCATCATTACCATAAGAGTAGAGTACTCGTTTTTTGTCTGTGCTCCAGTCTATATCATAAATAGCATTTTTGTTAAATTGTGGGACTAAAAACAATGCTGTCTCATTATATCCATCAATGTCGCTTTTGCATACCCAGGCAGAATCCATAGTTGCCATATACATAGCACCATCTTTTTGTGGTTTGTACCGTACATAAAGCATTTCTTTTTTGTCCTGCGCTACAGCCACATTCATACGGTTGTAGCTGTCATTAAAAATAGGCTCGTATTTGCCGGTATTACTGTAACGTCGCCATATTGTCCATCTATCTGTACTCGGGTCTTTGGCGGAGAATATAAAATTGCTATATGCTTTAGTGGAGTCTATGCATAAAGTCAGCTTTGTTCCGGGCGTTAGGGTAGTGTCATGTTGCATTATCTGATACGACCCTTGGCCGGATACATCAATAGCATAAAGCAGATAAACCAGAATCGGAACTAAGCTTTTGAATAAATACATCATCAAATTAATGACTGCCAAATTAGTTATAATTTTTTGTCTTCAGGAGGTGATTGCAAATAGCAATCAATTCAAGTATTGTTAATAAATATGACAACTCTTTTCTGCTTTTCTTGCCTCGAAACAAAAATGACGTAATTTGCAGCTTCCATACAATTTTTTAATTCATGATTTTACCGGTAGTGGCTTATGGCCATCCTGTTTTGAGGAAAGTTTGCGATGAAATAACGGCTGAATATCCGGGTTTGGAAAAGCTATTGACTGATATGTGGGAAACCCTTTATAACAGTAATGGAGTAGGCCTTGCTGCGCCGCAAATAAATAAACCTATTCGCCTGTTTATTGTTGATACTGAACAGATAGTTGCTGATTTTGAGGACGAGGACAGACTTGAATATCCGAATGAAGTGCCTATAAAGCAGATATTCATAAATGCTCAAATCATTGAAGAAAGTGGTGATTTGTGGCCTTATAATGAAGGTTGTCTGAGTATTCCTAAGGTTAGAGAGGATATTCACAGACATGCAAAAGTGCATCTTCGTTATATGGATGAAAACTTTGTAGAACATGAAGGTCACTTTCATGGTATCACCGCAAGAGTGATACAGCACGAATATGATCACATAGAAGGAAAGCTTTTCATTGATTATATTTCCGGTTTGAAGAAGCGATTGATCAAGAAAAAACTTGACGATATTTCTGCCGGTAAAGTAAGGGTAGACTATCGCATGATTTTCCCTAAATAACATCTATTTTTGATTACTTAATAAATCGTATTGCCACCAATAGCTACTACATATACAGAAGAAGAACTGATTTTGCTGCTCAAACAGCAAAGCAGGGATGCTTTTAACTATTTGTATAAAAACTATTCGGCAGTATTATATGGTGTAATCAACAAAGTCGTATTTGATGAGGAGACCGCTAATGATGTGTTGCAGGAAGTGTTTGTGAAAATTTGGAATAACATTGGTCAGTACGATGCTCAGAAAGGACGAATATATACCTGGATGATAAACATTGCCCGGAATGCTGCAATTGATAAATTGCGGTCGAAGGGGGAGATCATGAGGTCAAAAATCCAAATGGGTGAGGATGTCGTAAATGATGTTCAGAAGGGACAGAAGACAGAGCAGACAACAGATACCATTGGCCTCAGGAAAATAGTCTCAGGTTTGAAACCGGAATATGAAGTGATTGTGAGTTTGGCCTACTTTAAAGGGTACACGCTTGATGAAATCTCCAAAACACTGGAAATACCCCTTGGAACAGTGAAAACGCGAATGCGACGTGCCATGCAGCAATTAAGAGCAGCTTTTAATAATTAAAAATTATAAAAATTATATTTATCAGATAAAGTGAATACGAGAGAATACATAGAATCGGGCAACTTAGAAGCATTTGTGCTTGGCGTGCTTACTCCACAGGAGGAAGCACAGGTACGTGCGGACATAGCTGCTAACCCGGAGCTGGCAAATGAAGTGGCTTCTATTGAAGCAGCCATGTTCAATTATGCTGTAGCTCAATCTGTGACTCCCCCGCTGGCACTTGAAAATCAGATATGGGATGCCATTCAGGCGCAAGAAAAAGAACAACATATTCCAGAGCTAAATATTACTGCAGCTCCGGTATCAACACCAGTTAATGGGGGGGGAGATACTATTCACTTAGAAAACAAGTCTATACCATTTACCCCTGCTTCTAAAAATACTACATGGCGATATGCCGCTGTTTGGGTGGCATTATTGGGAAGTGTTGCTTTAAATGCTGTTTTGAGTTATCAGAATAATCAGCAAAAAGAACAGTTTGCAACAGCATCTACCAAGATTAATGAAAAAATGGGGCAATTGATTGCTGAACAACGCTCAATGGCCCAGGTATTAGATATATATCGTAAACGCAGTGATATGATGGCCGACACCGGTATGCAGACTGTTGTCATGCACACGGTTGTAAAAGGGCATCCAATGGCTGCTACCGTTTATTGGAGTAAGTCGAGTGGGGCAGCATACGTTATGCTCGATGCTTTGCCGCAGCCACCCAAAGGAATGCAATATCAGTTATGGGTAATGCAGGATGGTAAACCGGTTGATATGGGGGTATTACCACTAGATATGACCGCTACTGCTAGTATTCAGAAGGTAGAAAAGCCTGTGATGAATGGGCAGGGATTTGCTATTTCATTAGAAAAAATGGGCGGTAGTCCTTCGCCAACTATGGAGAATATATATGTAATGGGTAAGTCTTAAATACTCATTTTAGTTATAACTAAAAGAGCCACATACTCATAGTAATTGGCTCTTCCGGTATCGTGTATATTAAGTACTATTTACTTTTGAAAAAGTCGACTGTTATTTTAAGTCCGTCAAGAAATTCTTTTGTTGGTTGATAACCTAATAGTGTTTGCGCTCTGCTGATATTGGCCAGGCTATCATGAATATCACCTGCTCTTGGTTCTCTGTAAGTAGGCTCGTGAGTTGCATTCAGCATTTCGCGAATGGCATTATATAAGAAGTTTACAGAGAAGTTTGCGCCTACAGCAACATTATAAGCCTTTCCAAATGCCTCATTATTTTCAGTGAGCATTCCTTTTACGTTTGCTTGTACTGCATTCTCCACAAATGTGAAATCGCGTGTTTGAGCCCCATCACCATTAATATATACCGGTGTTTTAGCTAAAATCCCACTTACAAATAGTGGTATTACTGCTGCATAAGGGCCATTAGGGTCTTGTCGCGGACCAAATACATTGAAATATCTGAAACCGACTACATTCATATTATATAATCTGTGAAAAACAGATGCATATAATTCGTTAGTCATTTTTGTGACGGCATAAGGAGACAATAAGTTGCCTGTTCGTTCTTCAACTTTAGGAAGGTTGGGTTCGTCGCCATAAACAGAAGATGATGAAGCATATACAAATGTTTTTACATTTGCATTTTTTGCTGCGGTAATCATATTTACAAAACCGCCGACATTGACATCATTACTTGTTGCCGGATCTTTCACCGAACGAGGTACTGAACCTAGTGCCGCCTGATGGGTAACGTAATCAATTCCTTCGCAAGCTTTATCGCACATGGCAATATCGCGAATGTCGCCTTCCATGAATTCGTATTGGCTATAGCTTGAAAACAGATGAACATTGTTGATAGAACCCGTAGACAGGTTATCAAGTACCCTCACTTTTCCTGCACCATTGGTAAGCAAATATTCAACGATGTGAGAACCAATAAATCCGGCCCCACCAGTTACCAAAAAACTACAACCGGAGATATCTTTATTATGAAAAACAGCCATTATGTGACGTTGATTAAGTATATAGTAAACATAAAAAAAAGACCGTACATTTTTATAGTACGGCCTCAAATTACTGTTAAGATCTAATTAGCTTTTTGCTGCAACAGCTGCTTTTGCTTTCTTAGTGCGTGCAAGGCGTGATTTGCCAAAGCTGCCTATTGCTATCTTTCCTTTCTTGGTACGTTTATCTCCTCTGCCCATTTTAGTTTGATTTTGTGCAAATATAAAAAAAAGCGGGGAACTTATTCAATTCCCGCTTAATTTCTTTGAATTATAAATACTTTAATTAAAATTGTTCGATACCGCTGAAATAGAATTCGCCTTCTATTTTAGCATTCTCATCGCTATCGGAACCGTGAACTGCATTTTCACCTAAAGATGCAGCATATTTTTTACGGATAGTACCTTCTTCTGCTTGTGCAGGGTTAGTAGCACCTATAAGTTTGCGGAAATCAGCAACTGCATTTTCTTTTTCAAGAATAGCTGCAACTATTGGACCGCTGCTCATGAACTGAGTCAATTCACCATAAAATGGGCGGCTTGCGTGTACTTCATAAAATTTTTCAGCCTGAGCAGTAGTGATGTGCAAATACTTCATTGCTACTATTTTGAAACCTGCATCAGTGATCATTTGTAAAATGTTACCGATATTACCGGCTCTAACAGCATCCGGCTTGATCATCGTAAACGTACGATTTGACATATATTTTGTAAAATTTTGAACCGCAAAGGTAAGGTAAACGTTAAATAAGACAACACCTCTAATGATGTTGTATTGTTAAAATATTTTGCTCTTTAACAGGTGGTTTTTAGCTAACTAAATGTGTATATGCTGTACTTTAAATAGTCACCTTCAGCACATTAATAATTTTATCGGTGTCTTATTCCAATCTTTTCCACACCCATAAATATCAATATGTTTTTTACATACCTTTGCAATCTGTAAGGAATTTGACATGTAAAAAATGCAGATTTCATTTTTGTACAAATCAGTTTAAGTTTTTATTTTTTAGATGCGCTCAATACAAGACGCTTTCCCATTACTGCAGGCACCAAAAAAAATATTCATCACCACGCATCACAAGCCTGATGGTGACGCAATAGGCAGTATGCTGGGGCTGTATCATTACCTTGTAAAAAAGGGGCATTCTGTTACCGCAGTTTCTCCTTGTGAGTTGCCTGAGTTTTTGATGTGGATGCCGGGTGTTGAAATATTATTCAATTATGAGGCGCAGATTAAAGCGAGTCAACAGGCACTTACCGAAGCAGATCTTATTTTTTGTGTTGACTTTAATGATTATAGTCGCACCAAGCATCTGGAGGCACCATTGGCTGCCGCTACACAACCCAAAATACTATTAGATCATCATTTGTTCCCTAAGCCTTATTGGGATTATGGAATGAGTATACCTGAGAAAAGCAGTACCTGTGAAATGGTATATGATTTTATTAATCTCTGCAATGACAATGAGCTCATAGATACAAATATTGCTGAATGTCTGTATACAGGTGTTATGACGGATACCGGTTCATTCCGTTTCCCAATAACCACTGCCAGTGTTCACCTGATGATTGCCAATTTGAAGCAGCATGGTTTAGATCACTCTAAAATACATGAGCATATTTATGATTCATGGAGTGAGAATCGTATGCGTTTTCTTGGCTATGTGCTGACCGAAAAAATGGAAATTTTCCCGAAATATAATTCGGCATTAATTTCCCTTTCCCGAAAGGATATGGGAATGTTTGATACACAAAGTGGTGATAGCGAAGGTTTAGTAAATTATCCGTTAAGTATTGCCAATATCAGATTTGCTACATTAATTACAGAGCGCAATGACGAAGTGAAATTATCATTTCGCAGCAAGGGAGATTTTGATGTAAGTGCGTTTTCAAGGCAATATTTCGAGGGTGGGGGACACTTTAATGCATCCGGAGGTCGTTCAAAAGCAACATTTAAGGAAACAATAGAGAATTTTAAACAAATTTTGTCCGATATTCACCCCCGATAAAAAAGTAACCTCTTGATACGCAGGAGGAATTAAATAAGAAAAAATTCAACCAAAACATAAATAGTAAAAAGTAAACACAAAAACATGATAAAGAGGATCGTACCAGTAGCGTTATTAGGCGCTGTTATCTTAGGCGCTGCTAGCTGCCAGAACAAAGGCTTTAAAAAAGCTAAAGGTGTTGAGTACATGCTTTACAAAGATGCACCGGGCAAAAATGCTGAAGTTGGTGATATTCTGGAAATGAACATCGTGTGGAAAGTAGGTAAGAATGACGGTAAGTCTAAGGATAGCGTGATCATTGATACCCGCAAAATGAATGCCGGTAAGCCTATTTCTATGCCATTGATGGATCCTAAGTTCATTGGTGATATGGCAGGTGGTTTGGCTATGTTCTCTGCAGGTGATAGCGGTGTTATCCGTGTATCTATCGACTCTTTGAAGAAGAACTTGAAAGATCAGCCAATGCCTCCTTTTGCTAAAGAAGGTGATTACTTTATCTATGAAGTAACAATGGTATCTGTTAAGAGCAAGAATGATGCAGAAAAGGAAAGCAAAGAAAAAGCAGCTAAGCAGATTCAGGCTGATGACAAATCTTTGCAGGACTATTTTGCTAAAAACAACATAAAAGCTGAAAAAACAGCTTCAGGTGTATATTATACTATACAGAGCGAAGGTACTGGCGAGAAAATCGCTAAAGGCCAGTCTGTAACAATGAAGTATACCGGTAAATTATTAGATGGTAAGGTTTTCGATTCTAACATCGATACTGCGTTCCATCACGATAAAGAACCATTCACTATTCAGGCAGGAACAGGTTCTGTTATCCCTGGTATGGATGAAGGTATTATGATGTTGAAGAAGGGCTCAAAGGCAACTTTATATATCCCTTCTAGCTTGGCTTATGGTGAGCATTCTCCATCTCCTGCTATTCCAGCAAATGCTATTTTGGTATTTGAAATGCAGGTTACAGAAGTGAAAGCCGGTGGCGAAATGAAAGCAATGAAATAAATTTCTAAAACCCTCATAGATCAGCTTATCATATCAATATGAAAAAAACTGTTTTATTTCTTTTGCTGGCGCAGTCTTCTGTTTTGTTTGCTCAGAGCAGTGACAATGCCACAAACAATAGCGATTTTAAAAAAGCTAACGGTGTAGAATATAAAATAGTCAAGGACGCAGATGGTCGTTCTATTCAAATTGATGATCTGGTTGAATTGAATGTTGTTTGGAAAGTTGGTAAAAATGATGGTGTGTCTAAAGACACAGTTGTTGTAGATACCCGTAAAACTAATAATGGCAAACCTGTAACCATGACGCTGACAGCTCCTAAGTTTGTTGGTGACATGACTGCGGGTTTGTCATTTTTTTCTGCCGGAGATAGTGGTGTTATCCGTGTCTCAGTTGATTCAATAAAGCAAAACCTTAAAGATGTTCCATTGCCTGATTTTGCCAAAGATGGCGATTACTTTATTTATGAAGTAAATATCGTTTCAGTAAAATCAAAAGAAGAGGCTGCAAATGAGCAGAAGCTACTTGATGAAGGGCAGAAGAAAACAGATGATAGATTATTGAATGAATACTTTGTAAAGCATAATATTAAACCATTGAAAACAGCTTCAGGTTTGTATTATATAATACAAGAAAAAGGAACCGGTGATAAGATAGCCAAGGGCAAATCAGTAACATTGAAATATACCGGCAAATTACTCGACGGTACTGTATTTGATTCTAATGAAGACCCTGCAAAGGCTGAAAGTAAAGAGCCTTTTGTAGTAAAAGCAGGAGAAGGTATGGTGATTGAGGGTTTTGATGAAGGCTTATTGTTGCTGAAAAAAGGAGCTAAGGCTACTTTATATATTCCTTCCGGTATGGCTTATGGCCGCCAGTCAATGGGCGGTTCTGTGCCGGAAAACGCTATAATGATATTTGATATCCGAGTTACTTCGGTAAAGTAGGTTAGTTTTTAGATAATACTGTATTTTGTACTGCGTTTATACATTAAACACAAATTTAGCATAATGAAGAAAATTGCCCTTTTATCATTTATCCTTGCAGGTACTATGTGTCTGTCAACTGCGGTAAATGCACAGCAGAAGAAATCAACATCGAAAGTTGCAACTACAAAAACAACAGCAACGAAAGGTGCAGATGGTTTTACACATCTTGCTAGCGGTCTTGATCTAAAGATTGTAAAGCATGGTAACGGTAAGAGAAATCCGAAAATAGGTGATCATCTTGAAATGCATATCCATGTGCATATCAAGGATAGCTCTATGTTCGATAGTCGTAAGATGAACAACAATAAGCCTGTTCCATTCCAGGTGCAAGCACCAAGTTTCAAGGGCGATCCTATTGAAGGCTTTATGAAAATGGTGGCAGGTGATAGTGCTGTTATGAAGCTTCCTGTAGACTCATTGTTGAAACAGAACAAGCAGATGATGCCGGGTATGAAAGCAGGTGATGTACTTATCTACGAAGTAGTATTGGTATCTGCAGTATCTGATTCTGCATTTAAAATGGAGTCTACGCTTAAAGCAGATATGCAAAGAGCTAAAGATGATGCAGATATGATTGCATACTTTAAGAAGAATAATATCAAGGCTATAAAGACGGCTACAGGTCTTTATTACACTATCTCTAAAGAAGGTACAGGTGAAACAGCTAAAAAGGGCCAGAATGTAAGTGTTAATTACACCGGTCGTTTGTTAGATGGTAAAGCTTTTGATTCTAATACAGATCCTGAGTTTCATCATACAGATCCTTTCTCATTAGTATTAGGTACAGGTAGCGTTATCAGAGGTTGGGATGAAGGTCTTGCGCTGTTGAAGAAGGGGGCTAAAGCAACTTTGTATATTCCTTCAGGTTTAGCTTATGGTAGCCAGGACAGAAGTCCTACTATTCCTGCAAACTCTGTATTAGTATTTGATGTAGAAATATTGGATATTACTACCCAGGCTGATCTTGATGATAAAGTGATTAAGGAATATTTGACAAAGAACAATATCAAAGCAAGCAAAACAGCTTCAGGATTGTATTATACCATTACTAAAGAAGGCGTTGGTGAAAAACCAATCGCCGGTCAGAAGGTATCTGTTAATTACACAGGTATGACTACAGATGGTAAGAAATTTGACTCGAACGTAGATCCTGAATTTAAACACACTACTGCTTTTGAATTCCAGCTGGGAGCAGGTCAGGTAATCAAGGGTTGGGATGAAGGTCTTGCGCTTTTGAGTAAGGGTGGAAAAGCTACTTTATTCATACCTTCAGGTTTAGCTTATGGTCAGCGTAGCCCAACACAGGCTATACCACCTAATTCAGTACTTTTATTCGACGTTGAACTGGTTGATATAATCAAACAATAATGAAGAAAACATTTTATATTATATTGTCTATGTGGTATTTGCTCTCAGCAAATACCACATTTGCTTTTACGCATGCCGATACGCTGCGTGGTTCTAACGGACGTGGTCGTGATTGGTGGGATGTGCAGCACTATGATTTGTCCGTAATCTTCGATACGGCTTCCCATAGCATTAATGGGGTGACTAAAATAGAATTTAGTTTGCCGGGATTGCAACATGACAGTATGCAGATTGATTTACAATCGCCTATGGTTCTGGATAGCGCTGTGCTTGGTGTAGGTGCTGACCGCGGATGCTTGCTGCAGATAATTAATGAGGGTAATGTTTGGTGGTTGAAAGGAGCATTTAATAAATTGGACAAAAACGGTTGTGTGACATTATATTATCATGGTACTCCACGCATTGCAGTTAATCCGCCTTGGGATGGTGGCTTTAGTTGGAAAACAGATAGCGAAGGCAAGCCATGGATGTCTGTTTCTTGCCAGGGGTTGGGCGCCAGTGTTTGGTGGCCATGTAAAGATGCGCAATGGGATGAGCCGGATATGGGAATGAAAATTAATCTCAAAGTGCCTCAAGGAATGGTTGCGGTAAGTAACGGACGGCTTAAGGGACAGCCAAAAGAGACAACCGGAGAAGGGTATTGGAGTTGGGAGGTGAAGAACCCGATTAATAACTATGATGTATCGTTTTATATTGGTGATTATGTACACTGGCAAGATACGCTGATAGGGGAGAAAGGTAAACTAGATCTCGATTATTGGGTGTTAAGACAAAATGAGCAGAAGGCACATAAACAATTTGTAGTAGTGAAGCAGATGATCCATTGTTTTGAGTATTGGATGGGGCCTTACCCATTCTATGAAGATGGTTATAAGCTTGTAGATGCACCTTATCTTGGCATGGAGCATCAGGGCGCTGTTGCGTATGGTAATGACTATAAGATGGGGTATAGGGGCTACGATCGCACAATGACGGGTATTGGTATGAACTTTGACTATATCATTATCCATGAAAGCGGGCATGAGTGGTTTGGGAATAATGTAACAGCAGCTGATATGGCTGATAACTGGGTGCATGAGGGTATTACTACTTATTCAGAGTCATTATTTGCGGAGTGCCTATTAGGAAAAGAAAAAGGTCAGAAATATTGCAGAGGGGAGTGGCGGAATATACAAAACGACAAACCGATGATTGGTCCGTATGGAGTCAACGAAGAGGGCTCAAATGATATTTATGACAAGGGTACCGCTATTATGTATATGATACGTATGATGACCAATGATGATGAAAAATTCAGACAAATGTTGCGTGGTCTGGGAAAAGAGTTCTATCATAAAACAGTGACGACGCAGCAGGTGGAATCTTATATTGCTTCACATACCGGACTTGACCTTACCGCCTTCTTTAATCAATACCTACGCACTACCGATATACCAGTTATTGAATACAGTATTCGCCATAAAAAAATGCGATACAGATTTGTAAATACAGTAAATGGTTTTACCTTACCGCTTACCGTAACTGCTAATAATATTACCGCTCCTCTTACACCAACTACAGAATGGCAAGAGATAAAGTGGAAAGGTGGTTTCGATATTAAGTTCACTAAAGATTTTCTCATTAAAACTGAAAAGTAATTTATATTAAAAGTAAAATTCTATGCTTAAGCGTTTCTTTATTGCTATGTGCTTACTATCGTCATCATTGTCTTTTGGGCAGGAGGTGAAGAAGGTGTTTTTTAATGAAGCCGGAGATATTACTATAAAAGATTCCGCTTCTTATTATACTGTTTATAAGCAGCAAAAGGACGGGCTTTATAAAATGGAAGTGCGAGATGCTAAGACCGGTAATCTGAAATCTGCTGGTATTTGTACCTCTACTGATTCAAAAAAGAAAGAAGGCCATTTTAGCTATTACACAGACAACGGTTATGTGAAGTATGAGGGTGATTATTTAAATAATAAAGAAGATGGTATCTGGACGCATTATTATTCAGACACTAAGGATGTTTGGTACACTGTTTCTTACAAAGAGGGCAAACGTAGCGGAGATCTGAAAAGCTATTATAAGAGTGGTAAGTTGAAAAGAGTTGAGTCGTTTTTGAATGATACCGGTTCTACCGGTATCTGCTATGACGAAGATGGTAGAACAATACCTTTTACTCATTTTGAAAAAATGCCTCAATGCCCATATAAGCTAATGGAATATTTGGGTAATAATATTGTTTATCCGAGCGTGGCGCGCAGAAAAGGAATAGAAGGACGTGTGCTGATAACATTTATAGTAAAGCCAAATGGTGCTATTTCTGATGTTAAAGTGAAGCGTGGCATTGGTGGCGGATGTGACGAAGTAGCGCAAAAAGTAATTGAAGATATGCCAAACTGGAATCCGGGTATAATGGATGACGAGAAGGTATCTGTGTGGTTTACACAACCTATTTCTTTTAAACTGGAGTAATTTAATAGCGTGCTGCGGGCCATTACATTCGATAAACGCTTATATCAGTCTTTTTACAACAGGTATATTATTTCCTTCTAACCCGGTTATTTGTAATATACCCGGCGTTTTGCCGGTCTCTATTGTTCCGATAACTGAATCCATTTTCAAGGCTCTGGCACCATTGTGAGTAGCCCATTGTAGTAATGTGACCCAGTCTATGTTTGGGTATTGTTGCTTGATGCTATGCAGCTCTGCCATAACAGACAGTTGGTGATTAGACGCAAGGCTATCTGTGCCTATGCACAGGTTATTACTTTCCCTCATGAGCATATTAATATCCGGGAGTGTTTTTTCTATATACAGATTTGCATTCGGACAGAGACACCAAAACACCTCTTTAAGTTTGTTTTGTGCATATTCTACATCTTCTAATTGCGTAAATGTATTGTGTACAAAAATGAAGGTTTTATCCGGTGTGCACCATTCCAAATAAGATTGCAGTGACGATTTTCCTGTTGGGGTAAACAGGCTATCGTCTATACCAAGTGTTTTTAGTAGTTCTCTTACATTACCTTCCTTAGTTTTATAAAACTGTCCTTCAGCAATGCTTTCCTGATTGTGTATAGCCATTATTCCCTCCGCAGTGTGTTTATCAATAAGTTTGAACAATGCAGAGGAAACAGAGTATGGCGCATGTGGCACTATGCTCTGCTGGAGTATTTTTGATGTAGCCGTTTGCTGTGCAAATGTTTCATAAGTCTTTACCGCAAAGCCCATTGATCGTTCTGCATTGGCTTCCGTAAACCCAAGTGCCTCAACAAATGTTTGGAAATGTAGTTTGTCTTTGGCTCTTAAATCTATAGTGTCTGGTGTGTTGGCAATATCACCAACTGCCACAACACCGTTGTTTATGAGCTCATTATATGCGTTGCTTCGTGCGTTTATTTTTTGTTCTTCAGTATGGTCGTTTCTGTGAAAGGTCACATTTTGGAGAAAGGGTATAAGACCTGTATGTTCAGGTATAACTCCTTTCATGTGAGATAGTTCCAAATGGCAATGCACATTGACAAATCCCGGAGTGATTAAACCCTCATAATGAACCGTGTCTGCAGTAGGGGTAGCATGTATGTTTATTACTTTGCCGTTTTCAT
>CANGMZ010000035.1 GCA_947454715.1 Chitinophagaceae bacterium | reverse complement strand
GCCTAAAAACGGCATAATATCAGATGTCTTTTTGATAATCAGTAAATTAGTTATCCACATTTAGCTGTTTTTTGTTGAAAACAGCCGATTCATGGAAAATAATTGTTATTTCAAGGAAAGAAAATCTTATTTTTTACTAAATTTTAACAAAAAATCAGACATGAATATTGACGAAAATCATAAATTGTATTAACATTAACCACTAAATAACAACTCTATCGGACTTATAGGCTTTTTAGAATGAAAGGTTTTTGGTATGTTTGTCAGTAATTATACGCAAATTTCCAAAGTGGGTCAAAAATCCGCAGTGGAATAAATTGCTGGTAAGGATAGATTGGTAGTAATAATTTGAATGAAAGCGTACAGTTTTTGGTTAGTGAGAATGGCTGAATTTATAAAAAAATGATTAAAAAATACTCCGCATTTATGAGCAAATCTTTCCCCTCCTTTCGGTTGAAGTACGCTAAGTCGTGTGCTTTTGTGTTGGCGATATTATTGGTGATGATTGGTGAAACCTCTAAGGCTGCTGCTCCGGTTTTTACAAGTCATGTTGTAAATCGAGAAGTATGTACAACAACATCTCCTTATTTGGTTGATCTTACTTCTGATTTATCCTACTCTGATATACCCGGCACTCAAGACACCTTCACAGTGTATAGAGGTCCATCAATGGTTGGTTTCTTTACCGGATCAACAGGTTCTTTAGGGTTGACTCCTACAGTTGTGTCAGCTCCTGGGGTTCCCACTGCAACATACACGTTTACGTCAGGAAATATCGGTGTGAGAACGTTCACAATAAAAGTAGCAAATGCTGACGGTTGGGATACTGTACAAATCAACATTCATTTGGTTCAACTTGCATCACCGTCAGTTTCCGGAACTGTTACTGTTGTTCACGTTGGTGATAATATTTCTCTAACGAGCCTTAACGGCCCACTGGGAAGTGCAATATATGATGTTCCTCGTTTTGGAGATAATTTTACAACAGCCTGGTCTCCAAGTAACGCAAATGCAACTGTTACTGCTGGTGTAGTGAATGGCGTTTCAGTAGGTTCATCGGTAATATCTTATACCGTTACTAATGCATGTGGTGCAATATCTGCAACTCAGTCGGTAAATATTATAACAAATGTTGCACCGGTTATTACTTCAACAAGTGCAACTTCTTTATTGCCTGGGTCAACTTTAACAATCACAGGTTCTGGCTTCAATTCTGTGCCGGGTAGAAATGTAGTTTATTTTGGTGCTTCAAGAGCAACAGTTAGTGCCGCTTCAAGTACCGCAACTCAATTAGTAGTTACTGTGCCGGTAGGTGCAATCTTTGCTCCGATTTCAGTAGTAGATACAACTACACAGATGTCTACTTTTATAATGCCGTCATATACACCAATATTTAGCAATGTAGACTTTACTCATGCAGATTTTACTGATGTTTATGGGCCCGCTCTAACCTTCGGGAATTTTGGTGGATTATTAGGTAAGCCGTATTCTGTAGAGTATGCTGATTTTGATGGTGATGGTAAAACTGACATTGTTATTTGTGGTACTGGCGTAAATGGAGCGATTGTGTATCATAATATTTCAGGGGGGGTCATTAATGGATCTTCTTTTGCTGCTCCTGATAGTTTTGCTACTGGTTCAAAACCAGTAAGTGTAAAAGTGGCAGATATTGACGGTGATGGTAAATTAGATATTATTACTGCAAACACCGGTAATAACAGCATATCGATATTGAGAAATAAGTCTACTGGTGTAGGCAACATTAGTTTTGAATCAAATGTAGATGTATTTCTTCCCGGTGCACTTCCGGTTGAGGTTGCTATTGGTGATTTTAATAAAGATGGTAGACCAGATATTGCAGTTGCCGTTAATGGAATTAGAATTAGCGAAAGAAATGCCTTCTTCGGAGATATAACTTATGTCCCGACATTAGATCAGGAAAAAGGTAGGTTGGTAGTTGTTAAGAACAACTTTTATAGAAGTAATGGTCGTTCAATGACTCGATTTGACTTCGATACTACAACAATACATTTATATGATACTACATCTGCACCTATTAGTGTTGCTGTAGGTGATTTGAATGCCGATGGTAAGGCTGATATAGTAATTTCTGATCATCACCAAAGAGCATTGAGTGTTTTTCAAAATACAACATCAGCAGGCTCTTATTCGTTTGCGGCTCCTGTAACTCAGTCAACTGCTGCCGGTTCTGGTCTTTTAGCTGCTACAGATCCATTTAACACGCCTGGGCGTTCTTATAATTACTCAATATTCCGTACAGGTTATCCTGAACAAGTGAGAATTGGTGATTTAGATGGTGACGGTAGTCCTGATTTAGCTGTTGCTGTTACAGACTCAGATTTGTTAACAACAAATAATTATAATGTTGTTGCACTTTACAAAAATACGTCATCTACCGGTGGCGCTTTGTCATTCTCTCATGCGTCAACTGATACCTTTGGTACTGGTGGCGTTGCTCCAGTAGGTATTGCATTGGCGGACTTGTCAGGTGATGGCAAGTTAGATATTGTAAATACAAACTCAGGCTCTGCTGATATCTCAATTTCAATTCATACTGCTGCATCAACAATGACGTTTAATGCCGCAGTGAAGAAATCTCTTCCTGCATACGCATTAGGTAGTTCTGCACCTATCTGTGTGGCAATTGGCGATATAGATGGTAACAATATACATGATATTGCAGTTGTATCTCGTAGTGCGAATAAGTTATATGTATTCAGAGGCTATCCTCGTCCCGATACTACAAGTATTATAGGTGATACAGTTTTATGTCTTGGTCAAACCACTACATTGCATTCTTCACATGGTCCTACTGCAACAGGTTCATGGTCAAGTGCACTTGGTCATGTAACTTTCTCAGCATTATCCTCTGACACAGTAATTTCCGTAACTGGTTTTTCTGGTGGAATAGATACTGTTTATTATACAGTAGTTAGCCTTACAGACACTAACGTAGTAAGACATATTATACGTGTTCGCTCAACTAGCTTCCCTGGTACAATCACTACATCAACAGGAGTTGATAGTGTGTGTGTAGGAAATAATATCACATTCTCTGCTACAGGTGCGGGTGGTACTTGGTCTTCAAATTTGCCGTCAATTGCAACTATCAACTCATCTACTGGTGTTGCCGGTGGTATTGCTGCATCAGTAGATACTATTAAATATACCGTAGTTGGCTGTGGTAGCCCATCAGTATTCCCACTGAGAGTTATCGGCACTCCGGTAGCTGGTGGTATCACTGCGGCTCATGCTAACTTCTGTACTACTACTACAGATTCATTCCATATCTCTACTGGTACTCATGGTGGTACATGGTCAAGCCTTCATGGTTTAGTAACCATCACTACTACATCAATAACACATGATTCTGTAGTTGTAACTGCAGGTTCAGTGGGTGGTACAGATACTATACAGTATAAAGTAATAACTGATTGCGGAAGAGATTCTTCAAGATTCATTATTACAGTTGACACAAGTGTTGTACCTGGTGTGATCGCTGGTTTGGATAGTGTTTGCGTAGGCTCAAACCTTACATTGACTATATCTTCCGGTACTACTGGTGGTACATGGTCTGGTGGTTCTGTTGCTATTGCAACAATCACTGCAGGTGGTGTGGTTCATGGTGTAGCACAGGGTACTACTACATTTACATACACAGCTACTACTCCTTGTGGTACTGCTACAACAACTAAAACAATAACTGTTAGTCCTGACTTCTCGCTTGGTTTTATCTCCGGTAACACACGTGTTTGTATTGGTAGTACTATTTCACTGTCAATAACTGCTCCGGTAGGAACAACAAATACTTGGAGTTCTGCAAATACTACTGCATCAACAGTAAGCAACACAGGTGTTGTTAGTGGTGTAGCCAATGGTACTAACGTTATTACTTATACTGCAACGAATGTTTGTAGAACACTAACAGCTACATATACTGATACGGTTAGTGCAACACCAACAGCTAGTGCAATTTCGGGTTCTACTCCACGTTGTGCTGGTCTTGATGAGACGTTTACAGCAACAGGTACACCAATATCTGGTACATGGAGCAGTTCAAACACTGCAGTTGCAACAATCGATGCTGCATCTGGTTTGGCTCACCCAATTGTAACGGGTACTACAACTATCAGCTACACAGTAAATGGTTGTATTGCAGTTGGTTCTGCATTTATACTTACAGTTGATACTGCTGCTAACCCTGGTACTATTACAAGTACTACGACGCACCCATGTATCAATACTTCAATTACATTGACTCATACACCGGTAGGTACGCCAACAGGTACATGGAGCCTTAGCACATATTCTCCTGCTGCTACACTTACTTCAGGTGGTTTGCTTACAGTGAATGCGGTTGGTGTAGATACGGTTTATTATACTATCGGTACTGCTTGCGGTAGCGTTAGTGCGGTATTCTACGATACAGTTCTTGCTTTACCTACTGCAGGTACTATCACAGGCCCTTCTACAACAGTAACAGATACTGTTTGTGTTGGTCAGTCTAAATTATTTGTTGACGGTACAGCTACCGGTACATCATTTGGTTGGTCTAGTGCAAATACAGCAATTGCTACTGTTGATGCATCAGGTAATGTATATGGTGCAAGTGGTGGCACAACAACAATAAGTTACACTGCTTCAAATACTTGCGGAACGGTTAGCGCAACACGACCAATAAGAGTAAAACCTTTGGTTACTCACGGTTCTATTGCTCCTGTAACTGCTTTCTGCTCTGGTTCATCGGTTTCTCTGGTATTAACAGGTGCTACGTCTGGTGGTGCATGGCACTCTTCAAATACAGCTATTGCTACTGTCGATGCTTCAGGTAATGTAGGCGGTGCTGCAACTACTACTGTAGGTGGTGCAACTTCATTTACTGCTGATATCTGGTATGTAGTGACCGGTGATTGTAACAGTGATTCTACTTCCGTTACCGTTACAGTAAATACTGCACCACGCTTGGGTGCTATTACAACTCCGATAACGGGTCTCGACTCCGTATGTTCCGGTACTTCATTGACATTGTCTGTAACGCCTACTACTGGTGGTGGTACATGGTCATTGAGCAACACTAAGCTTTCTTTAGGTTCTACCTCAACTATTCCTACTACGGTTACTGCAGGTTTAGTTTTAGGTTATGATACTGTAAAATATAAACGTACCAACACTTGTGGTGTTGATAGTGTTACAAAAAGAATTAAGGTAGTAGGTTTACCTGATGCAGGTACAATCATTGCACCAAATACTTTGTGTTTCCCTGGTTCTGATATTCAGTTGTACGATACTTTGGCAAACGGTGATACAATATTAGGTTCTACATTATATCCAACTTATGGTTGGAACACTGTTTCCGGTGATGCGATCTTCTTGGATAACTTCTCTGGTCAGGGTATCTTAGACCATGCGGGTACAATAGTATTCAGCTTCACAACACATAATGCTTGTGGTACATCTGTAACTACTCACTCAACAACAGTAAATCTTGGTCCCGATGCTGGTACAATTTCTGGTCCTGACAGTGTCTGCGTAGCAAGTACAATAACACTTGTTGATGCCCCTGCATTCGGAGACTACTGGTATTCTAGTGATACATCTATTGCTACTGTTAATGCTTCAGGTGTTGTTACCGGTGTTGCGGCAGGTTCTGTAACTATCTACTATGTAGATACAAGTGCTTGCGGATCTAGCCAAGCGTCACATAATGTTTACGTGGGTGGTTTGTCTCCTGTCGGTGTAATCTTCGGTCGTGATACTGCATGTATCGGTGATACTGCTCGTTTGGCAGATACATTGGTTGCCGGCGGTACATGGGCT
This sequence comes from Chitinophagaceae bacterium, assembly GCA_947454715.1. Lineage (GTDB taxonomy): Bacteria > Bacteroidota > Bacteroidia > Chitinophagales > Chitinophagaceae > Flavipsychrobacter. The sequence goes on along the minus strand of CANGMZ010000035.1, from coordinate 22,097 downwards.
AGCTCTAATACGGCTATTGCTTCTGTTGATGCTACAGGCTTGGTTCATGCAAATGGAGCGGGCGCAGCAACAATATCTTATACCACTGCTAATGGTTGCGGACCTAACTCAGCAACATTCATATTCAGAGTATTTGCTGCTCCGCATGTCACTAACCTGACACCTAGAACAGTCTGCGACAGTCAATTATTCGCATTTACACCATCAATTGATTCTTTGGGTGCTTCTTATACATGGACTCGAGACAGTGTAACGGGTATTCTTAATTCAGCTGGTGCTGGTTCTGTACCGGTAAGTGAATACCTTGATAACAATGTTGATAGTGTAGTACATGTTACCTACGTGTTCAATACAACATTACATGGTTGCTCTTCTGCAAATGACTTATCGGTTGCGGTATCTCCGACACCTCGTCTTACAAGTGCTAAGTTCGATACTGTTTGTAGTAAGGCTCCGTTTGTGTATCTTGATACAGAGTCTATTGCAGGTGCTACTGCTACATGGACACGCGCTGTGGTGCCAAACATCAGCAACCCGGCTGGTGCAGGTACACATAACATCAATGAAACACTGACAAGTAATATACTATCAGGTGTTACTGTTACTTATGTGTATGCTATCGGCTACCCAGGTTGCCCTACACACAACGAAATATTAACTGTAGAGGTTGATCCTAGCCCTGCATATCCTACTATTACTACACACTCTCCATCAGAGGTTTGTACGAGAACAATGGATCAGAACTTCGGTGCAGCTTCATTACCTCCTGCAGGTGTTACTTACACATGGTCTGCTACCGGTGCTCAGGTTTGGGCTTCAGGTGTGGGTCATCAGTATAGCTTGGTTAATTTCACAGAGCCCGGTAATGCAGTAGTGTACTTGTTGGCTACAATTTCAGGTTACAATTGTCCGGTTAAGGATTCGTTCCCTGTAACAGTTGGTACACCGGTATCTGATATGCCGGAAGTTATCTACTTCGACCATTACTTTAACTGTCTTGCAAGTGATCAGGATACTTACCAGTGGGGTTATGATAACAGGTCTTCACTTGACTCAGCATTGTTTGATGGTGAAACTAACCAGAGTTATTATGAGCCAAACCCTGATTTCACAGGTAAATACTATTTCGTAATCACTACGCACAATGGTTGTATGCAGAAAACATACTTTAACCCGCCAACAGGTGTGAAGAACGTAACCAGCAGCATGGGCGAGATGAAGATTTTCCCTAATCCGGCTGATCAGTTCGTAAATGTAGAAATAATTAATACTGCAGGTGGAAAATACAACGTAGAAGTTGTAAATTTGCTCGGACAGAAATTAGATACACAGATTTTGACCAATAACAAGGGCATGTTGAATGTATCTGAATTAGCTGCAGGAGTATACTTCGTGAATTGCTACCGTGATGGTGTGAAGTTTGCTTCTACTAAATTTGTAAAGAACTAATTAAACTCAGCCTTTTAAAAAGTTATATTTGATGAAAAAGATAATTCTTCTGTTTATTGCGGCTGGTGCAGGTTTTACAGCAATGGCGCAGGTGCGTGGTGGAGATAATTTTTATGCACAGAAATGTGTAATAGATTTGAATTTCCCGGTTGGTGTTTTAATGCAAACGCCAACAGGTACTGCAATGGATATGAATTACACAAATCCATTGAATGCGAATATCAGCAACATCAAAATGAATACCGGTACTTCTTATGGAGTAGATGCTCAGTTTGGTTACTTTGTTGGTCACAAACGTCGCTTTGGTATTGGTGCAGGTATTATGTATCAATCTCAGGCAGCTACCGCAACAATTGATAATTATCATATCGAATATCAAACTATTGACGGTAAGGATAACATTTTCAGACAATTGGTTACCGCAACTCATCCGGTTAAGGAGGATTTGACGATTACCAACATCAATATCCCTGTTGTTCTTAAGTTCAAGCAGAGATTAAATACACGTATCGGTATATCTGTTGATGCAGGTATACTTTACAATGTTCAGATTCAGAACAAATGGAAGACTGATGCAGCGTTTAACTATGAAGCAATCTATCAGTATGCAAAGGATGGTTCTGGTGCTATCCACACTGTTTATGACAATCAGGCAACTCCTAGCATACAAGACGTATTGTATACTGTAGATCAGTTTGATAAACACAATACTGTAGGTACGACTGCTGATGCGTTTACCCGTTACCATAATGACGGTGGTTTCTATATCGGTTTGGGTGTTAAGCCAACAAACAATTCAGGTACAGTTAGCTATACTACAGGTTCAGTAGGGTTCATGTTCCGCCCGATGGTTAATGTACGTGTTACAAACCGCATTCACTTGAATCTTGGTGCATTGGTATCATACCAGAAGTTTGAAAACAAAACAGTTACTGATTACAGATTGGTTGGTGAGTATACAAAACTTACTTATTCTTCAATGCTGAACACTGTTTCAAGTACTGTAAATACTTCTTTCAATCTGAATATCGGTCTGCGTTATTTCATTGGAACGCCTAAGGATGCTCAGTTCGACGGTAAGTTTGACAACTAATACTCTTAAGAACATACAATATATTTAAAGGCTACCTTCCGGTAGCCTTTTCTTTGTCATTTATGATGGGATTTGGTTCACTTTTTTATAAAAATTGAAGGTTCTGATCTATATTATAGTGCAGTAGTCATTAAAAGTTTATTTTTGCCTCTCAGGTATGCGAATTGCTGTAAATACAAGGTTACTGTTAAAAGGAAAGCTAGAGGGAATCGGTTGGTTCACCTTTCAGACGCTAAAAAAGATTGTTCTAGATCACCCGGAGCATGAATTCGTGTTCTTTTTCGATAGACCTTATGATTCTTCCTTCATATTTGCTTCAAATGTGACTCCGGTTGTCGTACATCCGCAGGCGCGGCATCCTGTGCTTTTTTATCTATGGTTTGAGTGGAGCATTCCATTTATGCTGCGTAAGTATAAGATAGATCTCTTTTTGTCTCCAGATAGCTATATGTCATTGAGTACAAAAGTGCCAACTTGCCTTGTTGTGCATGATTTGGCATTTGAGCATTATCCGGAGCATTATGTGCTTAGTCACAGACTATATTGGCGTCATTATTCGCCACTTTTCGCTCGTAAAGCTACCAGAATTGCCACTGTGTCAACCTTCTCTAAAGAGGACATCAGTAATCGTTATGGTGTTGCAGCAAGCAATATAGATGTTGTATATAATGGTGCACATGCAGAGTACAAACCATTATCGTTTGAAGAACGCATAGAGGTGAAGCAAAAATATACAGATGGTTGTGAATATTTCGTTTTTGCGGGTGCAATTCATCCGCGAAAGAATATTGTAAACCTACTGAAGGCGTTTGTGATGTTTAAAAAGCATCAGAAAACGAATATGAAGCTCGTAATTGTTGGCCGCCCTGCTTGGAAATATGATGAAGTAGAAGAGATGCGCACGCAAATGCAGTTTAAAGACGATGTGAAGTGGGTAGGATACATGAATATTGATGAGTTGTGTAAAGTCATTGGCGGGGCTTATGCGCTTGTTTATGCCTCATTGTTTGAGGGCTTTGGTATTCCTATTCTTGAAGCGATGCAATGCGGCGTTCCCGGTATTGTCAGTAATACGTCTTCTATGCCTGAAGTGGCTGGTGATGCTGCATTGTTAGTTGATCCTACAGATCCTGCAGATATTGCTGAAAAAATGCATTTACTCTATAAAGACGAGGCATTGCGTGCAAGACTCATAACTAATGCGCATGTTCAGGTTCAAAAATTCAGTTGGGATGCAACTGCCGATAAGCTCTGGAGTTGTATGATGAAGTGTATTAAGTAGATTACTTTCTTCTTACTGTTTTGTATATCTTTTCGAGACTGCTTTGTTCTTCGGTGTAATTCTACCAGATTATAAATGTAAAATGCCTGCGTATCCGTTACGCAGGCATTTTACATTTTGATTATTTGTTCTCAGAAATCTATCTTAATAAGGTAACATTACCTCTTATATTCTTGATTTTTCCGGTAATTTTTGATACCGCCTGAATGTCGTAAACATACACACCCATTGGTTGTGGCTCTCCTTTGTAACTGCCATCCCAACCATTTGAAGGGTTTTGTGTTTCAAATACCAATTCTCCCCAACGGTTATACACTCTGAAGTAGTTAAGAGAACCGATACCATCTATCAATAATTTGAATGTATTGTTGACACCGGTACCTGGTGTAAATGCATTCGGAACTGCATAAATATTATCTCCGTTTACATGGAAATAAATAGAGTCTCTTGCTTTACAGCCATTTTCAGTGTAACCTGTTACAATGTAAAGGGTATTGGCGTCAGGTGTGGCAGTTGGGTTAGCAACATTTGAATTATCTAAACCTTCAGGAGGGAACCAGTTAAAGCTCGTACAGTTAGTAAATGGCTCAATTTGATAACTTTCTCCGGGATACAGAGAAACAGAATCACCAACTGAAATACTAACCAATGCTTTAGGATATACCGTAACATTAGATGTAGCAGTATCACTGCAACCCAATAGTGAAGTGGTCACAACATGATATACGATATCTGCAACCGGATGAGCAACAGCGCTTTTCCCAACTGTGTCGCTCAGATTATAAAACGGATACCACTTATAAGTAGCCAGAGGGTCAGTGCAAGTAGTACGGTAGTTGATGCTGTCACGAGGGCAGATAGCAGTATCTCCCGGAGCTAATGTTACAATTGGCTTAGGGTTTACTACAACTTGTATAGAGTCCATAGGGCTAGTACAGCCGTTCTGTGTTTGGTTAAGGTAGAAGAAGTAAACACCCGGAATAGTTGTATTAGGGATTGGTGGAGTTGTTGTACCTGCACCTGCTACAGCAGCATTTGTAGGGAACCACAAAACGTTAGTTGCATCTACAGCCATAAGTGGTGGCGCATAGTCATATTGGCAAAAAGTTAGCCAAGTTACCCACGGAGCAGGAGGTGATTGTCTTATAATGACCGTGTCATAACCTACTGCAATACAACCACCGGGTTCAGTTGTTGTCACCTGATACACGCCGGCGTATTCTGAAATAACAGGGAAACGTGTAGGTGATGGGCTGGCAGAAGTAAACACATACGGCCCAATCCATGAGAACGTATTGCCCGCTGCGGAAACAGCACTGAGTTTCAATGTGTCGCCAGTACATACAGGACTATTACTTGATACAGTTATAGTTGGTGTTGACGTAATAACTACGTTTGTTGTACCAATGGAGCTGCAATTACCCAATGTGGCAGTTACAGTATATAAACCACCGGCAGCAGGAGTGACACTATTAATCACCGGATCTTGTAGCACTGACGAGAAGCCGGCCGGGCCACTCCACGAATAGGTAACACCTGCAGTAACATCATTTGCATGAAGTAAAAGTGTTCCATTTTCACATACAGGTGAATTGCTGGTAACAACCGGTACAACCGGGGTTGGATTAATTACCACCGGGAAGCTAACAGTATCTGAAGTACAACCATTAGATATTTCGTACACAGTATAAATGCCATTTGCAGCCATCGTTACATTATTAATTGATGGATTTTGCAATAATGAGGTAAATGCATTGGGTCCACTCCAATGGAATATCCCGGTATATGGTGTAAAGGAGGCATTCAGATTGAGTAGCCCACCCTGACAGACGGGGCTATTACTGCCGTAAATCGGATTTTTTGGGGTTTGATTTACCAGCACAGTTGTAGCTGTGCTATTACTACATAGCCCTAAAGTAGCAGTAACAGTGTAGTTTCCACTCATTGCTGTGGTAGCATTATATCGTATCACATTTTGTAGTGGACTAGTAAAACCACCTGGTCCTGTCCAGCTATAACTAACTCCAGCCGTACCATCGCCAGAGTACAGCATCAATGTACTATCGGAGCAAAGAGCACCATTATTAGTAGCTGTTGGTGCTTCAGGTGTAGAGTCGATAACAAAGTTATTATGCGTAGCAGTGCTTACGCAATTGCCTATTGATGCATATACAGTGTAAAGACCTGATTGTGCAGTAATTACATTTGTAAGAACAGGGCTTGTTAATGTTGAAGAGAAGCCGTCAGGTCCGCTCCAGTGATATACGGCACCCGGGTCTAATGTTGTTGGGTCAACAATAAGTGTTATTGTAGATCCTGAACATACACGTGTAGTAGGTACAATAAGCGGCACACCCGGAATACGGTTTACAGTAACAAGAATTGTATCTGATGCAGTACATGTACCCAATGTAGCGGTAACGGTGTAGACCCCGGAATATATTGTGCTTGTAGCATTTATAGTAGGGTTTTGTAATGTTGATGACCATCCGGAACCTGCAGGGCCAACCCACGACCACGATACGCCTGATGCTGTGTCGTTAGCAAACAACTTAATAACATCGCCAACACAGAGCGGGCTGTTACTACTGTCTGTAGGAACATAAACATGGGTGATGTCAACGTGGACTGTGCTCGTGTCTGTACAACCATTAAGTGTAGCAATAACAGTATAGAAGCCGGTGTCAGCCATTGTTGATGGTGTAATCACAGGGTTTTGTACAGCAGATGTATAAGTGCCCGGTCCGGTCCAACTGAAAGTTTCTCCGGTAGACAGAGGGCCACTTGTAAGATTGATAGTATTGCCTAAGCAGAGTGGGGAATTGCTGCCTGCAGTAACAACAGGGTTCAATTTAATAGAGAAGTGAGTAAGTTGCGTATCGGCAACGCCACCATAAGTCTTTACAACATGATAGTCGCCAGAGTCTAAGTAAGTAACATTTGGTTTTGTTGGGTTCTGTAAAGTGCTGGTAAATCCATTAGGGCCATACCAATAGTAAGTAGCACCGGTAGAGTCACCAGTAGCAAATAATTTCATTGTATCTGCCTGACAAACAGGACCATTATTGCTTGGGGCAAGACAGTCATTAACAACAATAGCAACCGATTTGATTAATTGTGTGCTGGTCAATGCACCAGTGCTGCCACTGAACCCAAAATACCCATTAATCGACATTGGGAATGCAACAGTAGATGTCATATTAGGAGTTGGGCTGTAATCGAAATATACGTTAATGTTACCTAGATGATACTTTACTTTAGCATGGTGCCATAGTGCATTGTATACCCATGTTTGCCCGTTTAACGGAGCACAAAGACGTCCGGTTGCAGAACCTTCTACATAAGACGGAGTAGTTCCTGTATAGCCTAGTAATGAGATCTGCGGATTTTCTAATGGAGTACTGTTATTATCGTAGGTGTCGAAAACAAGCATTATGCCGTTTGGGTTGGCAGGCAGACCGATAGCCGCACCGGTGGAGGCTGTAAGTGGTGGGTTGGTTAAAAAGAAAAACGCAAACCCATCAGCTAATGTACCTGAACCCGACACTTTGAAATCAAAATCGGCGGTCCATTCACACCAACCGGCCATATTGATGCCGGTATTATAATAAATGTAAGAGGCCGTTCCTGTAGTAGAGCTGGTAAGCCTGAAGGTGCTGTCTATTACTGTAGCAACGCCAGTTGGCGAGCTGCCATAAGACCAGCCTGTTGTGACAAGGGGATATCCGCTAAGATTGATGTTTATTTGGCTATAGCCGGCTAAACAGGGTAGTGATAATAGTATGAATAAAAGTATTTTTTTCATTTTATATATTTAGCCAATTAGGGATATTATATATTAACTCGTAAAAATAATAAACATTAATGAATTTTTATACACCAGAAAGTAGAATAAATTTCAATTTTTTCATAGAGTATGGTATTAAAAAGCCTTCATTTTCAACTAATTGACTCAAAAAAATAGTTATTTCATTAATAATGAATAAATATTTTATTTAATTCATTTGTGCCATAAGGAAAATAATGCTACAAATTCATAGACAGCTTATTATGTGGAAAGGATGGGTATAAGCCTATTTTTGTATAAAGTATTTTGAATTTGATAATTTATTTTGGAAATCTGTAATTATTCGTGCCAGTCGTTTTTGCGCATACTTTTCTTTACAGACTCTTTCTTTTTACTGTCCAGTCTTTTCTCTTTTGCCGCTTTCGATGGTTTCGATGGTTTCCGTTTTTTAGGTTGCACCAGACTTTGAGCAACAAGTTCTTCCATTTTGCTTTGAGCCAACTGTTTATTTTCCAGTTGTGAACGGGTTTCACTACTCCTTACCCTGAGAAAACCATCTTTATTTATTCGCCGTGCTAGTTTATTTGTAATCAGTTCTTTTTCTTCAGTTGTATAGAATGCAGAATCAGCAACATGCCACCATGCCTCAGCCATAGTTTCAACTTTGTTTACGTTTTGGCCGCCACTGCCACCACTACGTGCAGTTTTAAAAAATATTTCAGGGCTTAGGTCTTTCACAATGCAAAGATAGTTATGTGTCTGCAGATTGCTTATTTTTATCATCTTTTCTGCTATGTCGTCGCTTCAGGATAACTATCGTGCTATTATTATCACTTCTTTAAAAGAAGAAGTGCCCGGTGTAAAAACATTTACGGTAAGAAATGATGATGGTTCTCTAATAAACTATTTGTCGGGCCAGTTTATCACGTTGATATTTAATCATCATGGTAAAGAAGACAGGCGATCATTTTCTATTTCTTCTTGTCATGTAAATAATGAACCACTTTCCTTTACTGTAAAACGAATCGATAATGGCGCATATTCCAGGTGGCTACATGATAAATGCACAGTTGGAACTGTTTTATATACCACAGGTGCAGCAGGTTTGTTTACAATACCGGAGCAAACAGATGCGAAACAGTTTTTCTTTTTTGCAGCGGGTATTGGCATCACACCTATATATTCCTTAATTAAAGCTTTGTTGTTACAGCACCCGGATATAAATGTTGTCTTGATATACAGCAATCGCACTCCGGATGAGGTGGTCTTTTATGAAGAACTGAATGCACTGCGCCTATTGCATAAAGACCACTTCCGGATTGAGTTTCTATTCAGTAATTCATTCAATCTGGCAAGGGCAAGATTAAATAAAGCATTAGTGCGACAGATACTTGGTGAGTATGCTACAGAAGATATAAGTCAGTTATTGTTTTATGTATGTGGTCCGTTTGAATATATGCGAATGGCCATTTATGCACTTGAAGAACATGGCGTAAATGATAATCATATAAGAAAAGAGAATTTCAATGTCACTGAACGTCCTGTTTTGCAATCTGCGCCGGCAGATATATCACCACATAAGGTTACGATTATTCATAATGGTCACCAACAGACAATTATCAGTGAATACCCCGACACTATATTAAAATCTGCTAAGAAGGCAGGGATATCATTGCCATATAGTTGCGAAGTGGGTAGGTGTGGTAGCTGTGCAGCAAGGTGCACAATAGGGAAGGTGTGGCACTCTTATAACGAAGTATTGATGGATACAGATTTACGGCACGGAAGCATACTTACTTGCACTGCATACCCTGTTGATGGCGACATTACCATTGAGGTTTAGTGCTGTTCTGTTCCCTGCTTACTCATATCTACAGTTTTCCATTCCTTGCCAACCTCATATAACAAGAGGTAGTCCGCTGCATTATGTTTGAGCGTTAATTCATAAACATGTCCTGCATCTTTCATATTAACATTAAAATCTGTATTGTTATAGCTATACCCGCCATGCATTGCATACCACCACCAGGTACCCCATTGATTGAGCGTTACGCTAACGGTACTATCATTAACTACCACAACATGAGCGCCATCATCTGGCGTGAGCATATTATAAGCCATGGCATCATAAACAGTAGTATTGATGCGTTGTTCAGGTAGTAATCCGTCGTGCATCATTTTAAACTCGCTTGGGTATTCTGCACCTATCATTGCTGCTCCCTGCATGGTTTGTGGTAGGTTGAGCAGAATTACTTTTTTAGTGGTGTTGTATGGGAATGAGTGTAACAGAGAATGAATGACATTAGATGATTTCATCCAGTACCGCGATAGCTGTATCGTATAACGCAGGTTAATGAGTGCATATAAACCAACAATGCAAATTCTTATTGCCGCAATGGAAATAAAGCTGACTAATAATGTAATGAGCATATATACAAATGCATTGGCGAAGTAGGTATAACGATCGTATATAATCAGCATCATATCGCCAAACCATAGCGGTATAAGCAACGCTAAAGTAATCAGCATCCAAATAAATAACAGACTGGCCACTCGACCTTTTCCCTTCATATTCCGATACCTGAAAACGATGTACAGGCTTATTAGCGCTACAAGACTGTAAAATATTGTCAGCCCAATTGTTGCATCACAAAAGGCATATACAGAATGTCTGATTTCATTAGAAAAAAAGCGACCAAGGAAAAGGGTATGAAACAGATGTTTCGCAGGTTTGCCCATACCTGTTTGCAACGCTGTAGATATAGCCCCGCTGCCTATGTGTGCTACCCATGTGCCATAATTGAGCCGGAACAAAGTAAGGTGTACCCCAAAAAATACTATCTGTGGTAATGAAACGAATAGGATTGTTTGGGAGAGTACTGATGTTTTGAACGAGTCATTGAGCCGATAAAAAATAGCCATGCTCAAAACAAGAAATGGGGTGATATAAAATATTTCCAAAGAGAACGTAGATAAAAGAAATGCAACACCCGCAAGCAGAGCATATTTTGTCTTGTTGGTATGTATAAATTCTTGTACCCAACTGAGTATAAGCAACAGTAGGAGCATACCTAATAAATAGTGAAAAGAGGCTTCCCAAACAACAACTTCTGCCGCTGCCGGGGTGATGCAAAACAATAATGCACCGGTTAATGCTATGAGGGAAGCACTTGAGACGCCTGAGTCTGCTAAGAGCCTGAGGCAAAGCCGATAGAGTAAACTGCCACATGCAGCATGAAGTGTGATAAACAGCAGATGCCAAGGCCAGGGATGTGTACCTGCAATCTGGAAAAACAACCAAGTGCACAATTGAGTGAACTGGTACATACTCTGCACTTGATAATGTGTACGGTTAATATTGTCCCAGAAGCCGTAATGTAATGTTTGGTCGAGCCAACCGGTATAGTCGGCAACAAAGCCGGCATTGGCAGCAGGAAAGTACAGTACAAACAGAATCAGCCAAAACCCACCGAATAAGAGGTCTGTACCCACCGGTTTAGAGAATACTTGTTTCGCTTTTATGAGTTGCTGCAATGCCATATAGATATCAGCAAATATAAACACTTGAATGATAAGAGGGAGTATAGTCTCTACTTCACCGGAGCAGCATTGATACTAAGGGTTTTCCATTGGTTACCCGATGGGTATACAACCACGTAATTATGTGAAGCTTGTTTTAGCGTTACATCATAGTAGTTCCAACCATTGACGAGGTTTAGGCTGAAATCGTCATTATGATAAAACCCACCGGTTTTTGAGCGGTTCCACATGGCACGAACACTACTTTTTATCGGCACCCTTATTGTTGTTGGGTTAATAAAATAGGGTACTGCATCGGGTGTATTGGCAGGAGACATTGCCAAGTTGAGTATAATCATATCGTCACTATGTGTGGCTACTAGTGGTGATTTTTCATTGTTGCCAAGTATAGTACCTTGTAAAATAATAGCAGCAAAACTGAAGTAAATAATTAATCCCGTAACATCGACCAGTGTCGCCACAAATGGTGCTGATGATGTGGCGGGGTCTAGTCCCAGGCGTTTAAGAATCATAGGGATCATAGAGCCACTGAGTGTACCCCAAAGTACTATGCCTACCAGAGATAATGAAACTGTAATTGCGGTAAGATACCAGTAGTCGCCTGTGCCGGGTTGGCCCCATGAGCCCCTGAGCCCATAGTTGCCCCAGTGCAGTTGTTGCCAAATAGCAATACGGACAAAACCAATGATACCCAATATCAACCCCAGAGTAAGTCCGGATAAGATTTCACGGCGCATCACATACCACCATTTTCTGGTAGTCAGCTCATTGAGTGCCATGGCGCGAATAATCAATGTAGCTGCCTGTGAGCCACTGTTACCACCACTTGATATAATGAGTGGAACAAATAGAGATAACACAATGGCAGCATCCAGCTCATCCTGAAAATGCCCCATAGCAGTTGCTGTAAGCATTTCACTCAGGAACAGGATGATGAGCCATACTGCACGTTTGCGTATAAGTGTGAAGAATGGTGTTTTGACATACGGCAGATCCAAAGATTCGAGACCCCCGAACTGTTGCATGTCCTTGGTGTCTTTTTCTTCCGCTTCATCTATTACGTCATCAATGGTAACAACACCCATTACCACATTGTTACTATTAGTAACAGGTATGGCTACGCGGTCATACTCCTTAAATTTCTGAATGGCACTATCTATACTGTCCTGAATGTCCAGTTTTACATAGAAGCCGTCCATAATGTCAGCTATGGTTTTGGTATGTTCATTGAGTACCAGTCTTCTAATAGGAATATCATCTACCAGTTTACCATCATTATCTACAACAAAGATCACATTTGCTGCGGGGGTATCGGTATAAAACCTGCGCAGGTGTTCTCTTGCCTGACCTATGGTCCATTCTTTACGAACCGTTGTGAACTTTGTATTAATCAACCGGGCAACACTTTTTTCGGGGTATCCTAAAAGATCGTAAGTGTCCAGTCTATTTTTATCATTGAGCAGATTCAGGTATTCGGTCACCTCTATTCCGTCCAGCACATCGAAGAAAGAAATCCTGTCATTCGACTCCAGATTGTTAAGGATATTGGAGACCTGCTGTTTAGGCATATCTTCGGTAATATCTCTTTGCAATACGTGGTTGAGGTGTGGGAATATTTTTATTTCAACGTCTTCGGGAAGAGCGAGGAAAGTGTGTATAGCATAGTCATGAGGCAGGGTTTCTAATATCTTAGATACCTCTGCAGCGTAGTCTTCATCCTTGCTGTGTTGCAGCAGTTCGCTGAAGTCTCCATCCAGAATTTTCTCCCTCAGGTCCTGATCCAGCATTATCAACTATCATTTTACAAATTTATTAATGCTAACTTATTATACCTGCCTGGTGTGCAGGTGTGCAAAATTACCGCAATTATCTTAGCGGTGAAATTTTATTTGTGTTATCGGGAAGTAGAATTGTGTTATTATTTAATAGTTACAAGACTTTTCCTGATGTTATCAATAATATACGCAGGTATCGGCAATTCCTGAGTATATGCAATCCATTGTTTGGTAGCTTCTTGTACTTGTTCGATTATACCATTTGGGTTTTTGACAGTGAACTTGTCCGCAACCTTAATCACATCTTTAAGTGTTATCTCAGTTCGTTTATTATTTATAGATAGTGCCCTTGATGTTCGTGTATAGGTAAGTAGCGGGTTTAGCGAGTAGGTGAGGTCGTATGCCGGAGCAAGGTTCCAGACATTGAGGGTTTCGTCATAAATAAAGGAATGGTTCTTCAGGTGGTCGTCATAGTTCGCAAACACAAGGTTGAAAATCATGCGTTTATATAGTTGTTCTATATCTTTATGAGGTACTTTCAGATACACTGCAAGTTCAAATAAATGTTCATAACTCGACATTTTGGGGTCGGTAAAATCCCAGCCTGTCAGCCCTGTTGCTGTAAGTACATGACTTTTCCGCCCATTTTTTCTGTCATATCTCCGTGTAGCGAAGTGTCTGTTATCTATGAGTTTTGAGTGCATCATATTAATGCCGGCAAATAAAGCAGTTTGATAGTATGTATATTCAATCAGCTCTGGTCTGTAGGATTGCCCTTCTTCAATGCCGAGCTTTACCAGATAATGATTATAGTCTGCAGAATAAACAAGATCTCCGGGAATAATAGTGCCGCTGAGTTGGTGTTCAGATATAAGGATTTTTGGTCTTGCACCTCCCGCCGATGTGCCTATTTTAAAGATATTCAGTAGTGAGGTATGGTTCAGTGAATTTGCTTCGGTATTGTATTTATTGTTTAATACTTGGGTGACGATTTCAGTTATTTCATTAATATCAATGGTATGCTGTCCTTTAATATCTTTTGCCGGCAGATATTCTAGTGCGCCCATACCTCTTTTGCCTACGTAGGCCAGTTGCTCCAACGCAGTAATTTGTTTGAATTCTTTACTGCTATTTTCGAGCCACGCTTTAAAAATAGTATTTCCGAAAGTGTCTGGCAATGAATCGGCTATCATTGGCGGAAGCCCTCTGAATGTGTCATTATTGTATTTATCAAATACTTGTGTTTGGGCTGTTTTTTTAAATATCAGTGGAAATAAGTGCAGATAGTTTTCGTCTTTTATAAAATCGGCATTGTACTGAAAGAAGGATGCATTTCGGTTTTCATCAAAACCAATTCTACCGATTTCTTTTTCAAAGCACTGTAGCGTTATCAGATTATTTTTAGGCATGGTCAGTATAGTGAATCCTGATTGTTATTACTGATCTCATTTTCCAGATATTGCTGAAAGCTATTTAGTAGCTCAAAATGTTGCAAAACTTTCAGTAAGGTATCTACTGTTGCATTTTTCCCCGATTCCAGATTTTGAATGGTTATCCTAGATAGATTAAGTTTTTCTGCCAGTTGCTCTTGGGTTAGCCCCTCCCTTTTTCGGAGTAGTTTTATCAAGTCACCTGACCTGAGCTTAACATCTTTAATGTTTACATTGCCTAGCATTTTTGCCTATTATATTATGCAAATCTAATAAAAATAACAAAAATGCATGTTATAATATGCTTATCGATGTTGTTGATTCAGCAAATAATCGGTGTCACTAAACTAGTTATGTTACCCCAGCATGCCTTCCAGCATTTCTTTTTTGATCATCACGAATACTTTTTTACCTCCTGGGGTATATTCCGGTTGGCTGCATGCAAAAAGCTCGTCTATCAGTGCACGTTGTCCTTCTGTTTGCATGATAGCGTGTTTGTTGCGCGACAAACGGCGGGCCATGTGTGCAAGCAGGAGCTCGGTGCGCTTACTTACTGCATCGGGAGCTTCGTGTTTTAGGTGGTCTATTACTTCATCTATTACATTCTTCTCCTCTCCCGGAGGCATACCTGACGGTAAGCCCTGCACTACAAAAGTATACTGCCCAAAGGGTGCTATGTCAAATCCTATACGGGCAAGATCAGGCAAAACCTCATTGAGTAGTAACGCATCCTGAGGAGCGAGCTCGTAAGAGCTAGGGAATAATATCTGTTGTGAAGGCGCTTCCTGACTATTCCACTCCTGCAACAAACGTTCGTACCATATACGCTCTTGCGCTCTGCGGATGTGTATCAGCATCAGTCCGCTCTTTACTGTAGTGACCAGCATATCGCCATGAATAAGCATATTGCTGCTTTCATCGCTTACCTTGCTGTTTTCGGTATACATATCTCCCTGAGATGGGATGGTTTGCATTTGTTGCTCTTCTTGATGAGGAGACTGAGGTATGGGTGTTTGTGCTATTTCGTAAAGGCTTTTCCATGCTTTAAGGCTGTCCTTGCGTTCTACCACATGTGCCTGATTGCGGTCTGTAAAGACATTATACAAATAACCTTTCTGAGTTTGCTCTCGTTGTCTTTCTGTTTCCGGCATTTGTACTGCCGACAGTTGTTGTATTTCTGAGTTGAGCGAGAAGTCGAGCGATGGGGCAATGTTGTATCTTGCCAATGCATGCTTTACGGCTGCATTCAGGTATGCATACATCATTTTATCATCCTCAAACTTAACCTCTTGTTTAGTAGGGTGCACATTCACATCTACACGTGCAGGGTCTACTTCAAGAAATAACACATAGAACGGGAAGGATTCTTTTTCAATAAGGTCTTCATAAGCCTTTACCAGTGCATGGTGCAGGTAAGCATTACGAATAAAGCGATTATTGATAAAGAAAAACTGCATACCTCTGGTGCGGGTTGCTGCCTCAGGCTTACCTATAAAGCCTTGTATATTCAGTAATTCTGTTTTTTCCTCAACCGGTACTAATTTCTTTTCATAAGTGTTACCGAGCAAGCCTATGATACGTTGTTTCAGATTACCGGATGTGAGATGAAATTGTTCAGTACCATTATTAATAAGCCTGAATGCAATAGCCGGGTATGCCAGTGCTACACGGGTGAACTCATCGAGTATATGTCTGAATTCAGTAGAGGGGCTTTTGAGAAAGTGTCTGCGTGCCGGAACATTGAAAAATAGGTTTTTAATGCTGATATTGGTGCCGGGGTTGGTGGCGCAGGCTTCCTGTAGCTTCACCTCTGTACCCTCTATCAAAATACGTGTACCTATTTCGCTACCTGCTTGTCTGGTTTTCAGCTCCACCTGTGTTACCGCAGCAATAGATGCCAGTGCTTCTCCCCTGAAACCCATAGTGCGAATCTTGAACAGGTCTTCGATATTGCGGATCTTGGAGGTAGCATGTCGCTCAAAGCTCATACGGGCATCAGTTGGGCTCATACCCTTACCGTTATCTATTACTTGAATCAGCTCTTTACCGGCATCTCTGATAATCAGCTGTATCTCAGTTGCACCGGCGTCTATTGAGTTTTCCAACAACTCTTTCACCGCCGATGCCGGACGTTGTATCACCTCTCCGGCTGCTATTTGGTTGGCAATATGATCTGAAAGTAGTTGAATAACGTCAGGCACTGTAGTCGCTGTTTTTTAGATTTACAAAGGTAGTTAATATTGCTGCAAAGCATAAACAATGCAACATTGTACAATATATACCGCAAGTGATTAGCAGTTATTTCTTTTTATAAAATTCATAGTCTTCGGGGCCATCTTTCACTTTTATATAATCGTTTTCACGACCAAGCGGCAGTGGTTCGTAATTCCGTTTTATATAATAAGTTTCATTGCCCGATGAGCAACGGTGTGCATTGGGGTGGTTGTTCCTGAGTAGATAATAGGGGTAGAATGATTCTTGCGAAAAGGAGACAGACGCATCAGTAGGTATGAATTCCAGCCCCTTTACAAGCCCATCATAAATGCTGTTTACATTGTTATAATAGATAAGGAATGGTGCATCGCGTTTGTCTGTTATGCCAAGAAAAACACCGTAAGCCAGCATAGGTAACAAGAAGAAAGCAGTTTCTATAATCGGTCTCCGTTTTTCTGATACCAATGTTGCAGTAGCCTCTACTATTCTGAAGAGTGTATATACCACAATTGCCATAGTAATACTGTAATGTATCGCCATGTTTCGGGTAAACGAATAGCGACGCATGTATAGGGAAATAAAAATGTAGGTTAACCAGAGTACAGTATAAAAGAAAGCAATACTGCGGTCTCTTTTATTCTTAAAAAAGAACAGGGATAGGGGTAAGAAGAACAATATGAAATTAATAGTTCTGTCCTCGCCACAAAGCATGGAGAAGCAGCAATTAATGAAGTACTTAACGATATTGAAAAAATCGGGCACAAATGCCTGCCATGTTGGTGCCAGTGGGGTTACATAGCGGTTGGCAGTAAATGCAGATACACCTGAGAAACAAAATGCAGGTAGGTAAAGCAGGAAAACCATAGCAATGATGACTGCCTGATATTTTAAAAACGTAGGCTTTATTTGTCTTCTGTATGCCATTGACGAAACAACCACGATTGTTTGTGCTACATAATAGAACAGGAATGTAGATACCAACGAAAAGCCGACAATGCAGAATAGTGCATTGAGGCGGAGTAGTCTGTTGTTGGGTGTTTGTAAATAGTATATGATGGTGAGGAATGCCCCCCATGCGCAGAGTAGCTGAAGTTCATATCCTCTTGCTTGTGCACCTAGCCCCCATGTTATAAATTGTAGTGCTACAGGTATTACAGCGAGCAGTGCAAAAAAGCGGTTACCCATCAACTGTTGCAGCCAATGAAAAGCGCAGAGTGCTACACCTATATAGGCAACGAGCGACAAAAATCTACCTGTTGATACAGGGTCGTGATACCAGCTAAATAAGACATTATTGAGAAAGTTGAAGTATAAATGATTGTTGGGTAGCATGTAGTAGCTGATAGTTTGCAACGGGTGCAGCTCCGCACAATTTACAGCAGAAAACACCTCGTCATAAGCCGGTGCGGTTAGTCGCCAACTGATGATGCCGGATACCAATGTAATTCCTGCAACTGCAAAATACCAGCCAGCTCCATTTAGTTGTATGAAGGAATCTTCTTTGCCACCCCATTTATTATATCGCTGCCAACTGAAAATAAGGTAGATAATCAATAAAACAGATAAGATACTTCCAACTATTGCTAATGTGTTGCCTTTTTGTTTGGTAGTGGATGTAAAAAAGTGTGTAGCCCAGATATCTGCATTATAAAAACAATCATTCAGCGAAAGATACCATGTCTTTAATTGCTGATAGTCGTGGGATAAATAGAAGACACAGAACACAAGCGTGCAGGTGAGCAACAATATGCTTACCACATAGCCTGTCTTTTTTAGAATGGAGCTGTAAAAAAAAGAAAAGCTTTTGTGTGTTATGGTCATGAAGGAATCAATTTATCTCCGGCAAGGTAAATTTATGATTTTATGCCATAAGGTGGGGGTTGCTGAATCAGTTTAGGCTCTTGAATACTGTTTCTTCTATGGTCATACCCTTTTCAAGGAAAATCGTTTGTATACCTAATTCGTTGGCAGTTGCAATGTGTTGGGGACTGTCGTCAATAAATAAGGTCTCTTCAGGCTTGAAACTACACTCTTCCAGAATACGCTCAAAAATGTCTCTGTTGGGCTTTCGCATACCCACTCTGTGCGACAGATAAACCTTGTCAAAGAACACACCTATATTAGGTATGCCCCTTGAGCTCAGTAAAATATTGTTGAATGTTTCTTCGTGAATCTCATTGGTATTGCTAAGTAACACCAGATCGTAATAAAGACGTAGTTGCTGTAGCAATTGTAATCTCCTTACGGGGAAGTCTAGCAGCATAGCATTCCATGCACTGAGTATCTGCTCCTCAGTCAATGGTACTGCAGATAGCTCTTGTATGGCACTAATAAAGGTTTCCCTACCTATTTTACCTGTTTCGAGTTTGTCAAACAAATCAGATTGCCCCATTTGGGTGTACAGTGCTGCAAAATTGCTGATACCGGCATCAATAAATGCCTGTTCTGTAAGTTTATAGTCAATGTTGAGCAACACGCCGCCCAGGTCAAAAATAATGTGTTTGATACCCTTGATCACAGTAATGGGAAGTTTTTTTAAGCCGTATGTTCTAATCCGTTCATGAACTCGGCCAGTTTATTGCCTGTAGCTTCGCTTACAGGTACCAAAGGTAAACGGAGTATGTTTTTACATATTTCCTTGTGGTTCAATGCAAATTTTACCCCTGCCGGGTTTCCTTCGGCAAACAATAAATCAACACCATTCAGCAATTTGTAATGCGCTTTACGTGCTTTATCAAATTTATTGATCATAGTCAGGTTAATCATCTCTGTGAACTCACTAGGGCAGCAATTTGCCATCACAGAAATAATGCCTTCCATACCCAGTGCCATTTGTGCCAATACCAGATTGTCGTCTCCGGAGAGTACAATAAAGTTGTCAGGGGCAGTATTTATTAGCTCCATGCACTGAGGAATATTGCCGGAAGCTTCTTTAATAGCAATGATATTTTTACAATCGCGCGCCAGCCTCACCACAGTTGCAGGCAACATATTAGAGCCGGTGCGCCCGGGTACGTTATAGAGGATAATAGGTTTATTAGTAGCAGCTGCTATAGCTTTAAAGTGCTGATACATACCTTCCTGAGATGGTTTGTTGTAATAAGGCACCACACTTAATATCGCAGTTACGCCACGCAGCTCAAAATTTTCAAGCTGGTTAATTACTTCTTGAGTATTGCTGCCACCTATACCACAAACAACAGGCAGCCTGTCATCGGCATATTGTATGATAGCAGATAATATTTTTTGTTTTTCGTCTGTAGAAAGTGTTGGCGTTTCAGCAGTTGTGCCTAGTGCAACAAGGAAATCTACCCCCCCCTTAATGACACTGTTCACCAGATTTTCCAATGAGGCATAATCTACACTTCCGTCTTCGTGGAATGGTGTTACTAATGCAACCCCGGTTCCTTTCAATTTTTTAGTCATTCTGTTTTTATTTTAAATACTCCGGATAGGGTTAAGATATCGACAGTATTTATACTTCGTCGTAAAAGCCCATTTTAGAGAACTTTTCTATTCTGTTATTAATTCTTTCGTCAGGTGTTTGCTTGAGTAACTCGCTGATAGACTCTATCAAGTACTCTTTAAGTGTTTCTGCCATTTGCTCAGGATCAGCATGTGCACCGCCCAATGGTTCCGGAACTACATCATCTACCAATCCAAAATTGCTCATGTCTGTTGAGGTGAGTTTCAGTTGCTCTGCAGCTTTTTCTTTAAAGTTCCAGCTGCGCCAAAGTATCGATGAGCAAGACTCAGGAGAAATAACTGTGTACCAGGTGTTTTCCAGCATGGTTACTTTGTCACCTACACCTATTCCTAATGCACCACCAGATGCACCTTCACCTATGATAATGCAGATAACAGGCACTTTCATGTTCACCATCTCAAACAGGTTACGGGCAATTGCCTCTGCTTGTCCTCTTTCTTCTGCTTCAAGACCCGGAAATGCACCCGGAGTGTCTATAAAAGTGATGATAGGACGGTTGAATTTTTCTGCAAGCTTCATTAGCCTTAGTGCTTTACGGTAACCTTCAGGGTTGGCCATACCAAAGTTGCGCATCTGTCGCATCTTAGTATTAACGCCTTTCTGCTGGCCCATTACCATTACCGGTAAGCCATTCAACTCTGCCATACCGGCCACCATTGCTTTATCGTCTTTTACTTGTCTGTCGCCATAGAGCTCAGTAAAGTTGGTGAAGATCTTCTCTATATAGTATAAGGTATATGGGCGCTCAGGATGACGACTTACTTGTACCCTCTGCCATGGCGTAAGATTGCCATAGATGTCCGTACGGGCTTTTTCAATCGCGGCTTCCATTTCCCTGATACTACCGGAAACATCTACCTGATTCTTTACAGAAAGTTCTTTAAGCTTGTCTATCTGTGTATATAGGTCTTCAATTGGCTTTTCGAAATCAAGGAATTGCATAAATTAATATTAGTAACGCAAAAGTAAAGGTTTCTGAATAAAGAGCAGAATAGTATTATTTTACTATTAATGGTAAGTATTTAATTTTTTCTCCTTTAAGCCTTGCGTGGACCACATAATCTGAACAATGAACGGATTCAACATTAACTTTGCAACAAAAAAATAATGAAAAAAGCCTTTCTATTACTGATTTGCGGGACTACTTTTTATAATTCCGCAATTGCGCAGGAGTTTTATGGCAGATTGGGGCTTGGGTATGCATTGCCACAGGCAGGGCAAACTATGGATGGTACGGCTACTCCATATAGTGGTAATGCCATTAATTCAACAGTTGCAACGGTCAACTATACATCATATAATATCAGTAAAGCATCTTTTTCTTCCGGATTCAGAGGTGCATTTGGAGTAGGGTATATGTTTAATAGTCATATTGGAGTGGAAGGTGCTTTGGATATGACATTAGCGGCAAAAAAATATACATTTACCGATTACAATGTTGTGGTAAACAAAGTGCCATCAAATGTAGATATAACACAAAGTGCACCCAATACAGCACTGTTTATACCGTCACTAGTATTGCAGACAGATGGTGCCGTTGTCAATTTGTACACCCGAATAGGAATAGCTATTCCGTTGAACACCCGAATTTTGCAAGATCAGATTTTTACAAACTTGCCGGGTACAGGAGCCGTGCAGCCAATTGATTATACATATAACATCAAAAACCAGTTTGCATTAGGGTTTAGTGCAGCAGCAGGTATTAAATATACGATTAACAGTCGCATGAAATTCTGGGGAGAAATTGGTTTCCTTTCGTTAGCTGTTTATGCTAAGCAAGCAGACCTCACGGCGGTTAGTGTCAGCGGACAGGGTGGTTACCTTTCGCAAATAGACCCAAGTCAAAGAACCATTACCTACAGCGCAAACTTTACCAGTACCACAAACGATTATTTGCATCAACCTACATACGCTCAGCCATTCAGTAATTGTGCACTGAGCGCAGGTGTATGCTTTGCGCTTAAAAACGACGACAGCAGACGACATAGAGGCAAAAACGATGTCATCTCAAGACGTAGATAAGACCAGAATAATCTAATG